>CAZZDT010000605.1:0-3421 GCA_964652435.1 uncultured Bdellovibrionales bacterium | reverse complement strand
AGTTGCCGAGGGCTAGGTGGGTACGTGCCAGTCCACAAAGCGCACGGGTTTCGATGGCCATCCCTTTATGCCGCCGAGCAAACTCTGAAAGCCGGGTGAAGCGTTCTTGAGCATCGTTAAATTTTCCTTTGAGCAATGATAAATTGGCTCGCGCATAGAGGATGCGGTTTCGCTCTTCTCGGCTCCCGTGTCTCTTCAGTTGTTTAGAGGCCTGATTGATTGCTTCTTTAGCTTGTGGCCAGTCGCCCTTGCCAATGGCGTGAGATGCAATCGCTTCGGAGAGTTGGATCATCGACGTGATGTTTTTATTGGCTTGATTGATAACTTTAGCCTGTTCGAAGTAAGTCATGGCTTTTTTCGAGTTATTTGCGGCGCCCATGATAGTCCCAGCCGATGTGAATACATTGGCGGTCGCGGGATGCTTATCGGCTTTAGCGGCTAAACTCACGGACAGTTCGACCGCTTGAATCATCGATTTCTCATCTTGTTGGCTCATATAGCACATGGCCAGTCTGCTTGCGGAACGACTTGCTTCGGCAAATATAGCGGGGCGGCTTTTCTTTTGAGCCATTGAAAGACGGGTGGTTTGGAGAAAGTTATGAATACCGGATAAGGCTGTACTGGCTTGGCTTACGTTTAAGCCCATAGTGCTTAAAGCCGTTTCGGCTTGTTCTGTACTCTCGGTAATCTCTCCCAATGAAAAATGTGCGTCCGCAAGAAGTCTATGAAGACGCATCTGGCGGGTGGGATTCAGTTTGAATCCGTGATTTTCTTGGCCGCGCTTCGCACAAAGAATACCCTGCTTGGCAAGTCTGACAACATCGGCATGGCTTGACGCTGTGGCGGCGTCGATGGCAGCTTTTTCAAGGTATTTAAGAGCTTTGCTTGTGTTTCCCGCCGATTCCCAATGATGTGCAATCAGAGGTAGGTAGTTTTGAAACTGATTGCTCTTGTGGTTTTCGTACCAGATGGCACTGGCTTTGTGGATCTGTCGGCGTCGCTCAAAGAGCATGTTTTCGTAGGCTACTTCCAAGATTGATGATTGCTCAAAATGAAATAGTTCACGAACCCGTTCAGAGTGGTAGCGTAGAAAACCTTTCTTCACTAGCTTGTCGAGGATAAAGCGGACCTGAGGTCTTTCCTTGGCTACGGGATAGGTTTCTTTGATGATATCTTGATGAAAAGATTGTCCAAGGACACTGGCTACTTTCAAAACGAGTTGTTCTCGAGGCGGTAATTTATCGATTCGTGAGGTTAGAAAACCCTCAATGGTCGTGGGAAAAGAAAGTTCGGCGCTCTCGATGCCTGGCTTGATATCCAGTGCTCCAGCCAGCTCCTTGAGATATGAATCTTCTTGAAGAGTATGAATGATTTCTTTTGCAAGATAAGGATTGCCACCACTCTTTTGTGTGATTAAGTCGGTCAGCGTGCCAGCTATAGATTCATGTTTGGTTTCAGATTTAAGAAGCTCAGTGATTTCACCTTTGGACATGGGGCCGAGATTGATGTCTACAGCCTTTTGGAAGGCGTAAGATGTTTGGCCGTTTTTTTCGAGAGCGCTTTTCCGTAAACCAAGAACAAATAGAACTGGGATATGTTTTTTGCAGAGCAGGTCCAGCAGGGACCAGGATTGCTCATCCATCCATTGAGCATCGTCAATGAATATGACCAAGGTTTGTCCCTCAGCGTGGGCATAGAAGAGTGTGCCTAGAACGTGACTCAGGCGACTCTGCCGCTCCGCTGGAGAAAAACCTTGACTCACTTCTGTTTCTTTAAATCCTATCTTGAGAATATCACCGAAGAGAGCCAATTCATCAGGGCCGATGCCGCTTTCGCCGGCTTGCCTGGAGATTAACTTTTGAAACTCTTTTGGGCTTGTTCCCGACGGTGCAAGACAACGCCATAGGATCTTCTGCCATACAAGATACGATGTTCGCCTCTCTAAGTTGCTGGCGTTGCTGAAAATGCATGGGTGAGCTTCTTTGGCTTTATCGAAAAATGCGAGAACAAGGCTGGTCTTACCAAGTCCGGCTTCGCCCTGGACAGCGACCACCAAAGGAGTGGATTGTGATTCTACTTTTTCAAGAGCATGCTCAAGTGTTCTCATCTCTCGATGACGGCCCACCATGGCCTTGGCTTGCGTGGGGTTGTTGGTGACTGACTCTTCTTTCGATTCTTTAAAGGGGCGAGAAATCTCGATGGGTTCTTGCTTGCCTTTGACTTGAATCGGTTCGAGTTCGTCGAAGGAAAAGGCTTCGTGGGCTTCGTCCTGACTGGATTTATCCACAAGGATTCCACCGGAGGCAGCTTGCATGAGACGAGCCGCCAAGTTCACCACATCCCCAATGACGGTGTACTCACGTCGGATGTTGCTTCCAACGGGACCACAGAAAGCGCGTCCTGTTGTAATTCCCACCGATGCTTGGACGGCATGGCTGGCTAATTTCTCTTTGATATGAAGTGCGGCTGAGATTGCTCGGTCGGCTTCTTTTTCATGAGAAAGGGGAGGCAGGCCGAAAATAGCGAGCAATGATACTCCTTTTTCATCCACGCTCAGTTTATTGATAGAACCTTCCACCGTAAGGATGGCTTCTTGGGCGATGCCCACGATTGTATGGACATCCTCCAGTGGCGTTTGAGGCGTAAGACCTTTTAGGTTGGCAAAAAGAATCGTTACGCGTCTTAGTTCGCCTAGCCATCCGGCGTGACCGGCCGCGAGGCGTTGACGGACAGCGGGTAGAACGTAGGATACCAAACGTTTTTCGGTGGATTTGGTCAGTTTAAGTTTATCGATTGGATCATGCTCTTGAATGGACCAAGCGCTTTCCAGTTTGACATGTCCCTCGGAACTGACCTTCTTGCCTTTACCGAGTGTGGAGACATATTGCCAAGCTTCGGGGGATACGATGATATCCCCCGGTTGGGCAAAGCCTTCGGACCCGATTGCACGTTCTACGGCCGAGCCTCGACCAAGAGGTGCCCAGCTTTCTTGGACACCGCCAAGGTGAAGCATTTCGAATTTGCCGATGCCAATACCCAGCTTGAACGCGAGGTCTACACCCAGCTCTTGTTGCAGTTGGGGCTGCGCTTGCTGCATTTCTGCGGCTGAAGACAATACTCGTTTTAGAATTTCTTCTGGGGAGTCGCCGGACAGTGGCCTGGGCCAGATTGCGACAAAGGCATCACCAGCAAAGCTTACCACTTCGCCGCGATGGGCGTTTACAATGTCGATGAGTTTTCCGAAATAAGCGTTGAGTAGACTGGTGAGTTTTTCGCTGCCTTCTCCTCCTAGCGCGGCCAGGGATTCAGCCAGTGGTGTAAAGCCAGATATATCGAGAAAGAGGCTGCCCGCATCGGCATCGGTTTTGGCAGGAGCGCTTAAAGATTCGGGTGCATCTACGCAGTGGCGAACAACCGCCGC
>CAZZDT010000604.1:0-3434 GCA_964652435.1 uncultured Bdellovibrionales bacterium | reverse complement strand
GCTCTGAAGAAGCCTTGAAAGAGCTCACTACAATTTTCAAACCATGGGTCGATGGCCCGGAAGAAAATCGCGTCGAAGGTGTAGACCGTCATCTCTCAGCCACCGAAAACCGGCTCAAACGATGCCTCGCCTTACGAGAAAAGAACCAACTGGCGTTGTCCAAAATGGTTCACCAATAATTGAATCTAACTTTTTAACAGGGGATTTTATGATGCCACGCCCATTGGCTTTATTCTTTGCCGCATGCCTCTTAAATGCATGTGGAACAGTAAACACCACACCGGACAGCAATACCGGTGATACTACAGCTCCAGAAGGTAATACTTTACCTAGCCCGGATGCATCAGATTCCAGTGACACACCGGACCCAACCGATGAAAGCGATGCCAGCGACCCAACGGATGCAACGGCCCCAAACGATGCATCCGACGTTAGCGATACGGGCAATGAAAATGACCCCACCGATGAAACCGATGCCTCAGATCCAGAAATTGATCCCATTGAACCATCATGCGACGAAGATGGTGATGGGTACGTAAGCCGTGAATGCGGTGGCGACGACTGCGACGACTACAATCGTTACACCAACCCAGGGCAACTCGAATATTGCGACTTTATCGACAACAACTGCGACGAAGCTGAGCTGGTAAATGAGGGTATCGAGTGCACCGTTTACGCACATACCTCCAGCACGCTCTACGAAGTTGATCCCTTTTTAGGAACCATCGAGACAGTCTCGTCGGTGCCAGGACTTTTTGATTTCGATACCACCGTTGAAGGAGGGCTTTACGGAATCACTTCTTCTAGCCTCTATGTCTTCGACGAAACTCTCAGTACATGGCAACTTATTGGATCCATCAGTGGCATGGCTGGCACATCCAACGGCTTTGCCATCGACTCAACCGGCAGAGCTTTTGCCACATCGGGCAGTAATGTCTACGAGGTCAACCTCGTAACGGCTGAGTTTACGTTGGTTGGTGATATGGGAAGTACCGTTAATTCAAGTGGTGACTGCGTTGTAGATAAGAGCGACGGTCTCTATATGACTTCCAATGGTACTGGCGCTACCGATGGCGACGACTTGGTTCAAATCAACACCTTCACGGGAGAGACCACGACCATCGGAAGTACGGGCTTTAGTAGTATTTACGGATTAACTGCCGCTTGGGGTTATATGTTTGGATTTACGGGTTCAGGGCAATTGATCCTGATTGATACCGAGACAGGTGCCGGAACACTTCTCTACCAATTCCCGGGTAATTCCTTTTACGGAGCCGCAAGCAGCCCTGTTCGCTGAACACACACTGGCTTACATTGACACACGATTGTTCGCGGAGAAACGTGCTTCTCAACCCGTCTTCACATAATCAACCCTTGACCGAAGAAGTTGCGGGTTGATTCAATAGAGTGTGGATCAGACGTACCCCCATAATTTTCTCTCGGGCATCGACACCTCGGAGCATCCATTAGCCGATGCACTGGTACCGATCTTACTCGGTCCGGTTGGTTATTCATCTGCCGGATATCCCTATCTAGAAGCCTCTTTGTTTAGAAACTTACGAGACAGTCTTCCCCTTTTATTTCAGGGCGGCCAAGACCTCCGAAATGCGGCAGACATGCTCGGGGCAATTGCTGAGCAGCAATTGGAACCTGAAGAAAAAGAGAATGTCTTGGCCGCTATCACGGTTGTTCGCACCATTCTCAATACAGCTGCCGTCACCGCACCGCCTGACCTCTGGCTTCTTCGGCAAGTTCTTTCTACTTGGAAAGAACTGGATGTATTAGAACCTATCCTTTCTCAAGAAGGAATTGACCCCAAGGCCTGTGGACTTCTGGAACCCGAATTTAGAATCGATTTAGCATTCCTTTTGTCTCGTGGTTATCTCACGGAAAAAAATGGTCGTTACTACGCCAAAAGTGAAAGTGAAGCCCTATCTACCCTTCAAGCGGCAATGCACACCAATCAAGAGTTGATTCGCTCTACTCCTGGTGAGTGGGCCGACTTTTTTAATGGGCGTTCTCAAGACAGCGCTACTGTGGAGCGACTCTCCAACTTTATTCAAACTCCTTGCGTATCGACTTCACGCCGAGAGAGTTGGTGTGCCAGCTGGGAGGAAATCAACCTGGGTTATCGTTGGGTACCCGTTCTTCTCGGACTCAGCCAATCACCTTACATCCAAACACTCGCCAGCGCTGACTCAATCACGGACACAATTAAGCAGTGGCGGGACTCTCGTCTTGGCGAGGGTCTCATCAATCTGCTAACGGCCGTTGGCGTGGTCAAGGATCACGAGGGATTTTCAACAACGACCATTGGACGACGGGTATTCAAACGTGCAGCAGGGCCATTCGGGATCATCCAGGCCTATCAACCTTATATGGAAAACCTTTCTCGTATTCTTCATGAGGGCAGAAAAGAGGTTCATGTTCAACGGGGTCCGAATGTTGCAGCAAGCCAGTTAGCCAATCGGTCCTCTTTTGAGAAGGCGAATCGTTCTCTCGACCGATTTTGCAACGATACTGGTTTTTCCTATGGAGTCTATATTGAACATGCATTAGGAAAAGGCGAAGCCACTCGCCAAAGGTTTGAACAAGCCGCAGACCAACTTACCTATGTGGGAGCTGACTTAGAACAAGCATCCATCGACAGTGCAAAAGTTGAGCAAAGCAAGGGGCATCTACCAAAGGGAATGCGGTTTTTGTCTGGAGCAGATATCGGCCAGCCATCTATTCTTTTGGATTATCTAGAGGCCGAAAACATCTCGCCTAATAACGCGGTCATGGTTGTAGGTAACGGTTTTCATGAAGTTCGTGGCCAAACCGATGAGCGAGTGATTGAAATATTCGGTAAGTATCACGAAGCTGGCTTGATTTTACTTTTTACCGAAGAGAGTGCGCTCTGCGTAGCGAATCTACTTGAGACGGCTTGGAACACTTACCACGCGGGCTTTAAATATGTTCATGAGCGCTCGGGACAGGGGTTGAGACCAGCCCGCAAAGGGCCACCACCTGCATTCGGCCCCACACTTCCCATGAGCTGGAATGAATGTGCCTTAGAAGCAGGTTATGTAGCTTTGGACCAATACACGACACGAACTCGAACGATTTTTCCGTACGCACCTGAAAATGGATTCAACCCATCTATCAGTGTAAATCATTTCTTCATTCCCTCTGCGCTCGCAAAATCTCTTGGGCTGAACTGACTTCAGCGCCATTTAGGCTTTGGCGTGTAAAATATCCAATTCAAAAATCCGCCTCGCCATTTGTCCCGCCACATCGATCATCAATGAAGGTCTTGCTTGAATCAAACGCGCAAAATCCTGATGCGTGGTAAACTGACATTCGCAAACTTTCGTGGCTTCTACACTTGCCGCGCGATTCTGTCCGGTTAGAAACGACATCTCCCCAAAGAGTTCACCTGCTCGGATCTCACC
>CAZZDT010000603.1:0-3436 GCA_964652435.1 uncultured Bdellovibrionales bacterium | reverse complement strand
TTGAGCATTTCACCAAAATAGGTGCACTGGTTCTCAAAGGTCCATTGTTGACCAGCTCCAGATTTAAATGAACGTTGGACATTGCGAAGCTTTGCACAAGCCGACAAGGTAAATAGTAAGACAAGACAAATGAAAATAGAGTGTGCTCGTTGATACATATGAAACTCCCCACGGAAAACGCTAGCAGGGTTATAAAGTTCCATTCAATGTAGGAGAGCTGGCTACTAAAACAGACTCGGGGCCTAAAAAAACATACAATTATTCGGCAGCTATAGGCATGCTTGATTGTTATTGAATTAGATTAAAATTCAACTTCTTTAGTGACTGGTTGGCAACTCACTCTTCAAAACATAGCGCAGAATCTGAACCACCTGCTCTGGCTTTTCTGCAACCGCTAAGGCTGCCGCATCCACTTCCTTGAGTGCGTGCTGGTGTTCTGGCTGGTGCAACACAATAAGCGACTTACCCAAAGCCGCCGCATATCCGGCATCAAACGCTGCATTCCATTGCTTGTATTTTTCACCAAAGCGGACCACCACCACATCTGCATCTTGAATGGCTTTACGGGTTCGAATGGCATTGATTTGAGCGCCTTTTCGGTCGTACCAGAATTTGTTTTCTTCGGGGCCTAGAATAGCCACCCCACAATCGTCACTGCTTGCGTGGTCCGTGACCGGACTGGAAAACTCCACTTCCAAGCCTTCGGCACCATTTTGAATCTGCTCACGCCAATCGGTGTGAATTTCTCCAGAGAGATAAACTTTGAGCCCCATTGTATTCTCCTTTAGCGTTTTTCCGCCTTTTGAATACGCCGGATATTCTCTTTTTCCAACGTTGTGAGCAGACTTTGAATGGATTTTTTGGGAGCTGGCAGCTTTTGATACCAAGATTGAGCCTGAAAGTGCTTTTCCATGGCTCCACCGGCCTTAAATCGGTGACCATGACGGGCAAAAATCTCGTTGCGCATGATTTTGAGCTGCTTTTTAGAAAAGAGCTTAAGGTAATCGGGTGTGAGCAGCACCCGCGATGCTTGTGGCATCTCTCCAGGAAGCTGCTGCGCATACGGCGTATAGAATCCTATTTCAGCCGCCTGACCAGCTTGCGTCGCCAAATCGAGAAATCCCAAATGCTCTCGGCCAGCTACTTTTACAACAATCAAGTGCCCAATCACTTTCTTGCCTTGCAGAACCTGGTGCCCAGCTAACGTGAGTCCATCCAAACCAGCTGTATAGGCGGTCACCCACTGGCCACCGTCTGAACCGCCCCAACCTCCCTGAGACCGTGTCATCAAGACCCGACCTTCGGCATCCACAAACCAATGCTGGTCGTATTCCATCTCACTGAAACCAAAATGAAACGACCCGTGGAATTTTGTATCTGCAGTCACCGCAAACAAACAATGCACTGGTATTTGAGAATCGGGGTCATCGGGCATGCTGTGGAATGTCTTCACATTCAACGAAAGCGGATTCTCATTTTTTATACATTTGTCAAATGTAGCGGGAGGACCTCCTGCCAAAGCACCAGAAATTACCGCCACAGTAAACGCTATTGTATGAAGCATAGGGTCATCACCTCATCCGTGTTGTTTCGTCAATTAGCTTGGCAAAGCTCTTTTGCGGCCATGGTCATCCACCGCCACAAAGGTAAATGTTCCGGCAGTGACTCGGCGCTCCGTGCCCGTAACCGGGTGAATGCACCAAGTATCCACCTCGATGGTCATAGACGTCGTGCCGGTTTTGATGATTTTCCCATAGCAACACACCAAATCCCCCACATGCACCGGCTCTTGAAAAGACATTTTCTCAATACCAATGGTCACCACTCGGCCCCGCGAATGCTGCTTAGCAATCACTCCAGCGGCTAAATCCATTTGAGAAACAAGCCAACCACCAAAAATATCACCGTTGGCATTGGTGTGGGCCGGCATCGCCAGGGTTTGAATCGCAAGTTCGCCGCGGGTTGCATCACTCATCAAGCTGCTCCTATCAGATTGAGCCCATAAACGGTCAGCTCTTGAATAAACCTAATTATTTCATAGGCTTTGTTCAGCACAAACTTAGCCACGGGTTGATTGTAATCATAGATATCCAAGGTAACCAAACCTCAGGACGGCCGCCTATCCGAGAACCCGCCACGCATTCCTCAAAAATATAGTGAATTCCTCCACCAACAAAAGCACAAGCCAGCGCAGAGAAAGCCGTTTTGTCCCATGAAATGCTTGTGGCGCTATCACCTTTAAGTAACCATTAAGAATCAAGAATCTGAGGAGTTCTAAATGATTTCGCATCGCCCGATAGCTTTCGTACTTGGCTTGTTCATCTTCACTGGATTGTCGGCATGCGGCGACTCATCAGACATCGATGCGAGCGCACTTCAAGAACTTCTAAACCAACAAGAAGAAGCACTCATTGTGCTTGAAGGTGGCATCCTCGAAGGTCCTTTCACCATCCAGCACTCGGTGACTCTAAAGGGTGCAGCAGATGGTTCCACGATTCTTAGCGCCGATGAGGCCGCGGTACTTCTCGTGGACGGTAACCCTGAAAAAATCCGATTAGAGAACCTAACCGTTGCATCTGAGCACGTTGGCCTTTTGGCTGAATTCGAAGGTGACCTCGAACTTGAAAATATCACGTTCCAAAGTGCCCATGGCGTGGGTGCCTACATCCACAATGTGGCCAACTTAACCATCAACGAAACCACGTTCAAAGGCGGTGTGACCGCCGACCAGCTCACCACCAAGCAAGAAACCTACAACGCCCAAGACTTTGCTGTAATCGGTCTCTACGTAGATGACGTAGCCAACGCTCAACTGAGCTCAGTGAATGTTTCAGGTTATGCAGGAATGCCAGTGATCTTTCACCGCTCAAGTATTATTTGGACCAACGGCCTCGTTACCGATAACGCGGGTCTCAGTGTGGTGGTTGAATCATCTGACGCAACGATTGCAAACGTAACGGTTCAAAGCTCTCTACAGAGCACGGTCGATGGATCTATTGAGCCTGTGGGACTCACCATTGCAGACGCGGCAACCCTCAGCTCCGAAAATTTAACGGTTCAAAACTTGGCTGGTCACGGTATTCTGCAAGACCATGCACAATCCAGCCACAGCGGCCTCACCGTCAGCAACGCGAAATACGCCGGTGTTTGGGTTCAAGATTCCGCACCAAGTAGCAGCCCTGCCCTTGCTATCAGCGGGGATAGTAGCATCAGTGACAACCAGGGTTCTGGCTTGGTCTTCCTGGAATCCACAGGCCTAAGCCTCACGGATACATCTCTCTTGTCCAGTGTACCGCTGGAAACTCCATTGCAAATGGATAACTTGATGCCTGTCTCTGATGGACTTCACTTACAGGCTGCCAGTGGTGATATCAGCCTCACGGGTGTGACAGTTGCAGGCAACGAACGCGTTGGCGTTCTTCTCTGCGGTGGTATG
>CAZZDT010000602.1:0-3438 GCA_964652435.1 uncultured Bdellovibrionales bacterium | reverse complement strand
TGCTCTCAACGACAGTCTCAAGCGAACCATGGCGGGCCTCGACAAGCCTACCATTGAGATGCCCAAAACCGTCGCCAGTGAAGAGCTCAAAAATAAAGAAGTCAAACACACTGTGATGGGCTCAGAAGTTTCGGCGGATCTCAAAGGCGCTGAACTGCTCTCCGAGAGCAGCGATACCAAAACCAACGAAGACGGTGACTCGGTCACAACTGCAAGCTCAACCAAGACAAGTATCGATAGCAAAGGCATGAAAATCGAGCACAAGTCGGGGGCAAATACCGCCAACGCCGACGGCTCCGGTTCAAGCAGCAGCACGACTACCAATGCCGCGCTAGACAAAGACGGAAAACTTTCCGGGGGCATCACTCGAACAGATACCACAACGGGCGCCGATGGCTCTTCTAACTCCACAACGGTTGGCACCAGCGCCAGCATGCAAGGCGATGACCTCAAGGTCAGTGGCAATATTTCTACAACCAACAAAGATGCCGACGGAAACTCAACCACAAGTGCAACCACAGGTACTGTGGATATCAAAGATGGTTCAGCGACCATTTCAGGGACCGAGAAACTTTCCACGACCCGTGTTGGTGAGGATGGCACCACTGTAAAATCAGACACCACCGGCGGCATCATGGTGGGAGACGACAAATTTAAAATCGACGGATCTCGAAAAACCACCACCACAGATGCCGACGGCAATGCAACCACCAGTGGTATGAGTGGTTCAATCGGGCATGATCATCTAAAGGTAGCTGGAGAACACTCTGAAACCACCGTCAATGAAGACGGCTCCAGCGATACCGTAGGCGTCAGCGGTGGACTGAACATCGATGGCAATAAGAAAACCGCCACACTCGATGGACGGGTTACCACCAGCCATTCTGGTACCGATGGAAATAAAACTACGGAGTCCATAGGGGGAAGTGTATCCATCAATGAAAGCGGCCGTCTCGGTACGATCACAGGAGATCGCACGGCAACCGAAACCACCGCGAATTCATCAACAACAAGATCAGACAGCGTCAAAATCGACGCTGAAAAAGGCACGGTAAGTGTTTCCGATGAGCTCAAAACTTCTGTCACCAACGAAGATGGAAGCAAGGTCGAAGATAAAGACAAACACACGGTCAACGTAAACGTAAACGACCCATCGCTCGCGGTAACCAGAGATACCGAGGACAAAATCACCGATGCGGATGGCAACAGCGTAACGGACCGGCGAGGAGCTTCGGGCTCTATCTCCGAAGATGGCTTAAGTGCTGGTTTAAGCGGTGGACAGACCACCACCGATGCAGACGGAAACTCCGTATCACATGACCACAAAGTCGGCTTAAATATCGACTCAGATAAAACAACCATCACGGGCAGCAGCACCGGCGAGAAGAAAACAACCGACGGCGAAGGCGGTCATAAAAAGGTTGGCGGGGGCGCCAACGTTGGACTCACCATTGACGATGCAGAAGCAAACCTCAAAGCATCGACCTCTCTGAATACCGAAGACAAAAAAGTCACTGGAGATACCTCCGAAACCATCGGCACCAAACACTCTGTTGGAATTGATACCGGCAAAAAAGATGTTTCCTTCTCGAGTGGAGCGACCCGCTCTACCACCGACAAAGCCCGGAGCTCTAAAACATCGGGCAACGTTGGCTTCTCTCTTCAAGACGGCGTGCGACTTGAAGGCAGCCACCTCGAGGGCAATACGGACGAAGGCAGTCAGATTGCGGGCTCAGGCGGGCTTCACATTGGTAAAGACGGTAAACCCGCACTTGTCGGTGATTTTGAATACAGCTCAACGGATCAAGACACTGGTGTCAAAACAGGACACGGTGTGGGAGGCGGTATCTCTGCTAAAAACCTGGACATTGGTTATCGGTACTCCGTTACCACCCCTGCAGGAAAAGTCACCGGCGCGCATGTTGATGTAGCCATCACCCGAGATAAAGCTCGCGCCGTTATTGGCGTCTCGGATATGACCAAAGTCACCAGTGGTACAGCCACCACCATGTCTGGCATGACTGGCAACTTAGTTCTTGGTGGAGATGACATCACTGTCACCGCCCGTCACAACCGAATCGTTACTGAATCTGGTCAAATCCTCCCTACGTCATTCACCAGCTTCGGTGGCTTTCTTTCCTTTCGAGGAAACCAACTTACAACCGTCGGCGACAAAGTCACCAATGAGCAGGATCCAAATTTCGGTGAGTACGTCGTTGAGACGACTCGTAAAATCGGTGGCAGCGCTGGTGTTGATGTCATTGCACCCCTGGCAACCACAGGTCTCTTTGGCATTGGGGGCAGTCTCAGCATTTCTGGTGACAAAGAGGTTCACTATCGAACCCACATGACCGAAGACCGAGCCAAGAATCTAGCGGAAGCGGAAAGCCGCGGAAAACTTAAGCAACGTTTGGCCGGTGCCACTCTGATTGATGCACCCGTCGATGTTCCAGACCTTAGCGAGCCCGGAGAACTAAGAGTTGGCGATCATGTTAAGATCGATACTACGGGTACTGTAGAAATGGGTATCTTCGGAAGTGTGGCCATCTTGGTACAAGCCGGAGTGAAAACTTCTATTACTGGTGATTTTGAAATCACGGTCGACAAAACATCAGAAAACATTGTTGAAGTTGAAGTCGTTCCTACGAACGTAAAAGGCGTCAAACTTTACGGCGATGCTGTGCTTGCCGATGCTTATGTTTCATATGCCGTCGCACAACAAATCGGACAGAAATTTCGCTTTGACCTCAGTACAGATTCTGGGCGGCGTGCTTACCAACAAGCACTGAAAGGAACGCTACCTGGTGGATTAACGACCGATAACCTCGACCCGACCAAACATAACCTTGGTAAGATGCAGCGTGAATTTGCACCGGGCGTAGACCGTTTAGAAGTTAAGCGCTCGAAAGGTGTTCAAACCGCAGCCGCCGTAAAGGCAGGGTGGCTGTTTTTAACCAGCGGCGCACGTCATGCCCGAACCCGCACCCACGAGATGGTCTCCGACGGGGAAACATCCGCAAACTACACGACCTACCTACGTTCCAACGAACGCCAAACGATTTTAAGCGGCGATGAGGAAAACGGAACATCAGGAAGACTTCACTCGTCCACCATTCGAAAAGAGGGTACCCGAGAATTCATCACCAAGTTCGAAGGCTACACCGCAACCGCATTTTTCTCAGATACCAAAGTACGAGGCGACGAGTATCGCACCGAAATGATTGAAGTGCTTAACAAAGACCTCGACGCAAAACTGGTTGAGCCTTCTATCGACAATGCCAAAGGCCTTTTTGCAGATAAGCGCAGCCGCCGAGTTGAAGTCACTGCCGAATTCACACCAGAAGACATTGTTGACATTAAAAATACCGACCCGGAAATAATTCCGAAAATAGCGGAAGCCCATAGCTTGCGTGAAAGCGCCATCACCGGCTTAATTCA
>CAZZDT010000601.1:0-3440 GCA_964652435.1 uncultured Bdellovibrionales bacterium | reverse complement strand
AGCTATTCCTGTATTCCCACTGGATGCATCCAGGAGCACACCGCCTTTTTGGAGTTTGCCCGCCTCAATGGCATCGAGAACAATCCCGCGCGCGGCTCTGTCTTTGACTGAGCCACCTGGATTCATCCACTCAGCCTTCGCATAAACCTCTACATTTTCGGGTAAATCCCGAGTGAGTTGGTTCAGACGAATCAAAGGGGTATTCCCAATAGCTTCGGCAACGGTTTTAGATCCACGGAGCATTCTGATCGAACTAGCACTCGCTGGGCTCTGACGCAATGCTCCAGAAGGGATCCTTGGGTGCATTTCCCGGGCTTTGAGGCATTGCACGGGGGAGCAAGCAGGAGTAATTAGCCACTCATGGCTAGACACTTTGTTACCGATTTAGATCTCAGTGCCGACGAACAGGCACAAGTTCTCGAACTTGCTTTGAAGATGAAGGCAAATCCGGAAGAATACCGGACAGCTCTCTCCGGCAAGATTTTGGGGATGATTTTTGCAAAAAACTCAACGCGAACACGTGTTTCGTTTGAAGCTGGCATCATTCAGCTTGGTGGACAGGGCATCTTTTTGCCTTCGAGTTCCAGCCAGCTGGGCCGTGGCGAGCCGCCATCAGATACAGGCCAAGTTTTGTCGCGCTATCTGGACTTCATCATGATTCGTACGTTCGACAACCGGGAAGTTCGTGAGTTAGCGGAAGCAAGCTCAGTGCCGGTTATCAATGGTCTCGATGATGATTACCACCCGTGTCAGGTTCTTGCGGACTTGATGACCATCAAAGAGAAGAAGGGCGATCTCAAAGGTCTGCAGCTTGTTTATATCGGTGATGGTAACAACATGGCACATTCTTTGATGCTTGGTGGTGCGATGGCGGGTATGAATGTTCGTATCATTTGCCCAGAGGGCTACCGCCCGAAAGAAGGCATTGTTTCATCGGCGCAGGAGCTGGGTGAAAAGCATGGTTGCACCATTGAAGTAACAGGTGATCTAGAAGCTGTTGCTGGGGCAGATGTGGTTTACACCGACGTTTGGGCATCCATGGGTCAAGAAGATGAGTCAGCGAAGCGTATCAAGGCATTTGCTGGTTATCAGGTTGACGTAGATATGATGAACAAGGCGAAGGTTGATGCAATCTTCTTGCACTGTCTGCCGGCTCACCGCGGTGAAGAAGTTCACGCAGACGTTATTGATGGCCGCTGGTCGGTTGTCTTTGATGAAGCGGAAAACAGAATGCATGCGCAAAAGGCGCTCATGGTTTTCCTCTCACAAAATTCTTAAATGAGAATCCCCGCTCAAGCGGGGATTTTTTTTACCCACACGCTGGCCGCCAACCTTTGAGAGCATGTTCTACAAAGCCAACTCGGTCTTGCCCCCAAAATAACATTTCCTCAACCGCATAGGTGGGCGCTCCGCAGACGCCTCTATCGATGGCTTCTTGGGTTCGAGTTTTTAACTCTTCCTTAATTGTTGGCTCGGTAATCTTCTCCAAATAGGAAACGTCAATCTGTGTTTCGTTGAGGATCTCTGTGAGTACCTCTGGTGATGAGATATCCCGATTGTCCACCCACAAGGCTTTAAAGATGGCATGCATCAATTTTTCAGTATTGGGGTCTTCATTGGCCATGAGTGCCAAAGTGAGTCTTAGGGGTTTAACCGTGTTCATTGGGAATAGGGTCGTGAACCGAAATGGTACATCCCAATGCTTTGCCCATCGCTGAAGGTCCTTGCCGTAGTAATCGCGCTTGGGCTCTGGAAAGGTCATCACCGGAACCATTGGCGTTCCGATTTCCTTAAAAAGCGCCCCGAGAAGCATAGGCTTTAGTGTGGCTTTTGCACCGAATTCAGCAGTTAAACGCGGAACCTGAGTAGAGCCCAGATAAGCAAAAGGACTTGAGTAATCAAAGTAAAAATCAAAGGCGGGTTGTGTCATCATTCTTTCCTATGCCGCTGCTTTCAGTGCTGCTTCTACAAAGTCCATTCGGTCTTGGCCCCAAAAAAGTTCGCCATCGACGATGCACGTGGGAACGCCAAAGACGCCTCGGCTTACAGCCTCTGCGGTTCTTTCTCGAAGTTCATCCTTGATGGTTTGGTCTGTGGCCTGTGTACTCCAGTCTGGATTCAACCCTGCTTGGGTTAGCACTTGGGCAACAACATCTGGTTGAGCAACATCCTTTTCGTCGACCCAGTAGGCTTTGTAGAGTGCATGCATCACATCAACGCCAGCATCTCCAGATGCTAGAATGGTGCGCATGCAATGGACGCTGCGTCTTGGGTGGCCGTTGGGAAACTTAAAGGGCACTTCCCACAGGTCAGCCCAGCGCTGCATATCCAAAAGATTATGCCTGGCTTTGCTTGGCGGCATGGCATTCATCGGAACCGTTGGCGAGCCCACTGACTGCAAGACACCGCCCAATAGAATGGGCTTGTAGGTGATGGATGCACCACAGCGATCTGCAATCGCTTGGATTTGAGTGGAGCCGAGATAGGCATAGGGACAAACGATATCGTAGTAGAAATCAACATGTGCCATGAGAGTCTCCTTTTATTCGCACGCAGCATCTACGGAAGTTGCGGGTTCAAGTACTTTAGCACCTTCTGGGGCACCGACCGACTCTAAAAAGCATGTGTATTGGTGCCGTGAACCTTCTTGATTGAATACAACGTAGTGGCCCAGCATGTGGTCGGAGTCAAAGCTCACCACGGTAGATGTATAACCTTCGAAATTATTTTGAATTGGAAACGAAGCAGGGCTTCGACCGGCTAACTCAAGCCTCTCACCTAAGATGGGTTCAACCGCCTCGCTGGCTACGGGTGTTCCCAAGCTGATCGCTAAGGCTGCTTGAGAGCGTGGATGAAAATACCCGTCTCGATAACCCGCTGTCATCATGATGTCGCGAGGTTCAAAACCAGGGTGGGGATGAGTGGAAACGTAGGGTCCCTTGGCAACAGGATCGACCATATCCCAGAGACTTTGGAAAGTATGAAGCATAGGGTGAGCTAAATGAATCGATGGTTCACCGTCGAAGATCAGAAGTTCAAGAGTTGGTTTCAGATCCAGAGGCTCAAGTGCAGTGTTAGCGATTTCCACCAGCATACCTCCCGAGCCAGAGAAGACCAGGCCTTTCACGCGAGGGTCGACCGTGGCCCAGGAAACACCAATGGTGCTGCCCATACTTTGCCCCATAGCTGAAAGCCGTGCAGGGTCAAACCGAATCAAGCCATCTTCGGCTGTTCCTGAATTGAGATTTTCGGAAAGCTGCGCGTCCACGGTCGTAGCCAGCATCAGCCGGGAAAGGATTGTCAGCTCCATTGCGGAGACATGAAAGTTTTCAATGGTCCCTTCCACGTTTCCGAGAATATTGTAAAGCATCAGCCCATTTTGGTCTGGTGGGTTGTGGCGGGTGCCGTGCAGTGGGAAATCAAAACCAACCGTCGCGATA
>CAZZDT010000600.1:0-3445 GCA_964652435.1 uncultured Bdellovibrionales bacterium | reverse complement strand
TATCCAAAACATTCGAAATCTGTGCATGTTCAGCCGCGAACAACTGCTGAGCCCAAGCCGATCGCTGCGCAATGGATTCTTTCTCATCCATCTCTTCAACTGCTTCTTGGAGAGCCTCGGACATCTCTAAGGCAGACTCAAACCGCTCTTTAGGGTCTCGAGCCAGTGCTTTAAGAACCACTGCCTCCAAAGCTGGGGTCACCGAAGGCATCACCACGGTGGGTGGCAAAACCTCGGCATAACGAATCCGCTCTAGAATGGAAAAATCGCTGTTGCCAGTGAAAAGACGACGGCCCGTTAAAAGCTCAAACAGGACGACTCCCGCGGAGAATACATCCGATGCGGGTCCCACCGGTTCGCCAAGCACTTGTTCCGGTGACATATAGGCATACTTGCCTTTGAGTATGCCCACTTGGGTTTGACTGACATGGCTGGTGGCCTTTGCAATACCAAAATCAATCAGCCGTACCTTACCGTCGTATCCAATCAGAATATTTTGCGGGCTCACATCCCGATGAACAATGCGAATGGGTTGCCCCATAGGATCTTGGGCATTGTGGGCATAATGAAGACCCTGACATACATCGGACATGATCGTTGCAGCGATGCGTTGCGAGACCACGCCACCGTGAACCTTCAAACGGTCCAGCACCGAGCGCAAGTCTTGGCCCGCCACAAACTCCATAACGATAAAGTGGTAACCGCCGACACGGCCAAACTCATAGGTCTTTGTAATATTTGGGTGTTTCAGTGAAACGCTTAGCTTTGCTTCATCCATGAACATGGGAACCAGCTCATCGAAATTGCTAATATCGGAGCGTAAAAGCTTAACCGCAACGGTTCGACCCCGGCCGTCGCCACCAGGAACCAGACCCAGAAAGACATCGGCCATGCCTCCACGGTTGATGCGTTCCAAGAGTTTATATCGGCCCAATTCCCGCATACGAACTTTACAACTCCGCTCTTCTCGATTGACAGGTTGAACCGACCGTTTCAGAATTCTTATAGGTATACAAGACCTGGGGGACACATGTCAGAAACAGCAAGATACGCAGGATCGATGGACGAAGAGCTTCATGATGTTTACGTTTGTTACAGTGGGCTGGAAGCACGCAGAATCACAGGGATCCTGGAACAATTTGGCGTGGAATCATTGATTCGAGACCGCAGCGTCAACGATTTCCCAACGCCCAACAATTTGGAGAGTCGGCAAATTATTGCTGCCTATCCAGGACAAGAGGATGCGGCCCGCAATATCATTTTGCAGGCCATCAAAGATGAAGTCATAAGCCGGGATGGGCACTTAGTCCCCTAGGGGTTTTCGCCACACATTTATGACTCTCATTGCTGCCTAATGAGGACTGGACCAGCCAGCCGCCAGGCTCGGCTCGAAAATGCAGCGCTCCACTGAGAGCAGTCTGAAAGAGCGCCACCCCACGCTCTTTGAACCGGCGAACCACCGAAGCATGCGGGAAGAGTTCCATCCCCGATTTGCCGGCGGACACCACCGCTAAACATGGTTCAACCCGATCTAGAAATTCAGCACTGCTGCTGGTGCTGCTTCCATGATGCGCCACCTTCAGCAATTGGGTTGGCTCAATCCTCGTAAGTATCCGCTTCTCCATCGCTTCATCAAGATCACCGGTAAGCAAGAGCGAGTGTTCATCTTCTACAATTCGAAAAACCAAAGAGCGCTGATTGGTCGAGCGACCTTCACCTGCACCGTGCTCGAGCCGCGGATAGATAAGCTCGAAGCGGGTCGTTCCCACAGTGAATGCATCGGGCAAACTTTGAAAAGCGCGAACGCGCCCCCCGCGCTCGACTATCAACTTAAACATATTCTCAAGCCGCGGATGGCCCATAAAGCGTTGGTCAATCCACACTTGCCCAACTGAAAACCGCTCGACTAAATATTGAAGCCCACCGATATGATCTTGGTCCGGATGACTGATGACCACATAATCAATTTTCGTCGCACCTAGCTGACGAAGCAGAGGTGCCAAAACACGCTCGCCGGGATCAAAGCGGCTCTTAAATTTCGCACCCCCTGCATCGATCAACATGGTTTTGCCATCAGGTAAGACCAGCACCATCCCATCTCCATGACCAACATAAGGAACATAAAACTCCAGTGCCGAGTCATCCAAGCCAGTGCGTAAACCATGCCAAGAAAAACCCAACACAATGGCAACCGTTGCGTAAGCCAAAGCCAAGCGAGGCCTAAAACGCAGCCACAAAATCAAGGAAGGCCAAACAATCCAAAAGCTCCACACCGCTGCCGCTCGAGTGATCTGCCAATACCCCGGATGCATTTGGCCCAAAAAATCGAGCCAAGTATCTATGCTCTCAAACCCCAAACAAAAAACCTGCTGCAGCCACAAAGGCACCTCAAAGCTCAAAACACTCAAAATTCCCGAAAGAAGTGCTGCGGGCGTTACCACCCAACCGGCAATCCAAACCGCTACCAAATTCGCAGGGACACTCCAGCCATAGAGTTCACCAAAACAAAAAGCACAGATGGGCAAAGTAGCCAGCCAAGGAACCACGGCCATCAGCACCGCTCTCTGGTACCAATTTCCGCGCCCTCTTGAGCCCCTGGACGCCAAAATCAAAAACCACGTGCAGCCAAATGAAAGCCACGTGCCCAAGCTCAGCAAACTGCTCGGATCCTCAAAAAGAACAAACAATCCCGCCAAACCGAGAGCATTGAGCCCATTTTTCATTCGGTTGAATACCAAAGCCCCCAGAAGAGAAGTGGCCATCACGCAGGCGCGGACCGCAGAAACAGGCGCATTGACCCACAAACAAAAAGCCCACATGCCCCCAATGGTCACCAAAGCGGCCAATCGGCGCGTTAAGCTGAGCTTCTGGCCCATCAACATCAGGACAAAGAGCGTTCTACTGGCGAAAAAAAGGACCATTCCAACCAAGCCCATGTGAAGGCCGCTGATGGCTAAGAGATGTCCAATACCAAAATTACGCCATTTCTCAGCAATTGATTCTGATAACGCCGCTCGACTTCCAAGAGCCAGCGCCCAGACAACGCCGAGGTAATCTCCCGAAAAAGAGCTGGCCAATTGGCGGGCTACATTGAAACGCGCAGTGTCCAAGAATCCAGCTAAACCTCGGGATGGCTTGACCAAGACCGTTGGCCCCAAACTTCTCGCGAACCAGCGCCGTGGTTCCAACTGGTAACGCATCAAACGAAGAGCATCGGCATTCAGAGGCGGGCTCGAACTCTCCAAGAGAAGATGAGCTCGATAAAAAGCACCTCGTTTCAAGTTCAGCCCCAAAGGGGCCCTCCATTTTAGAATCTGATCTCGAATGGAAATGGTGACCCAGTTGCTGCGGGTGGTTCCAACATCAAGCTCAGGTTCAGAAAAATCCGCCACTTGAAAAATGTAGACACCATCGGGGATATGAAAAGCAACCGCGTCTTGTTTCA
>CAZZDT010000599.1:0-3446 GCA_964652435.1 uncultured Bdellovibrionales bacterium | reverse complement strand
CAGTGTGTGTGTATTGTGTCCATGCCCCGAGCCTATTTCGAGTACGTTTTGAGGCTCGATGGTGGTTCTTAGATACACGAAATCACGAAATTCAATCATGTTGATGGTTCGTGGCTCGTAGGCGCTGGTCAATGAGTAAGGCATGTGGGTCCCTGCAATGTTATTGGATTCACTGAACGCGACGAGTATGCGAGAAGTCTTCATGGGAAGCAAACTCAGCCCTGATTCTGGCTCTAAATTCAGGGAAATCGGTCCTGAAGAAACAAATTCTTAACCTTTTCATACACTTATATTTGATCATCTCCATTACAAAAATTGACTTCTCGGTTGATATTGGGTTGTCAAACCGCGTGTAATCAATGAACCTACCTCACAGTAGATTTCTTGGGGGAGTCAAAAATGTATGTGAAAAAGCTCGGAGCCGTTTTACTCGTAGGTTTGCTCTGCGTAGCGTGTAATCCAAACGATAGATTACTCAATCAAGTGCCAGAAGAGGAGTTAGAGCCTCAGTCAGAAACCGATATGGGTTCTGACCTGGATGCCGAAACCGATGTGGACGTGGAGCCTGAGGTTGAGCCTGAGCCTGAGCCGGATACCGAGAGCGATCCAGAGGTTGAGCCTGACACAGAAATAGACGACGAAACCGAAATCGATGGCGACACAGATCTTGAGACAGATCCCGAGACCGAAATTGATACCGAGCCCGAGCCGGAAACCGATTTAGAAGATGACATCGATGACGTAGAACCCGAGCCAGAAGATCCTTCCAGCTTTCATGAGTTCACCGAAGGTGGCGAGTACACCGTGGAGATTCCAGCGGATGTGACCTCGGTGGCGGTCAAGATTTGGGGCGCCGGTGGTGCAGGTGGTACGCAAACCGGAGCGACGGGCGGCGGCGGTGCTTATGTGTCAGCGGACCTTCCCGTAACGGGCGGTGACACACTGACGATTTATGTGGGCGCAGGCGGTATGCAAGCGGGCCAGGGCGGTGGTGGCTCTTATGTGCTTCACGACTTAGACATTCTTGCGGTAGCGGGTGCCGGTGGTGGCGGCGCTTCCGATGGTAACTCAGGCAACTCTTGGACAGGCGGCGCCGGTGGTGCTGGTGGACAAGTAGCACAGGACGGCGCAGACCTTGGTATTGGACCATCTTACTCTTACTGCAGCGGCGCACCGGGCGGAAAAGGTGCAACGCAAGTATCCGGTGGTCAAGGCGGCGGCTCTCCCGTGGGAACTGCGGCAAATCTTTGTGCCGGCCAAGATGGAACGTTTAATCAAGGCGGCGGCCAAACGGTGATTACCGGCAGTGGTCACTGCTCATCCACTGGACCTAGCTTTTGGAGTTTAGGTTCTAACGTGGGCAGCAATGGCCACGGCGGCAGCGGCGGTGGTGGATACTATGGCGGCGGCGGCGGTGCAGCCATTTGGACGTATTGCGGTGCCGGCGGTGGCGGCGGCTCTTCGTGGGTTATGCCCGAAGCATCGGCCATTGTTTATCTAGATGGTGCCGGACAATCTGAAGGCAATTATACCCTAAGCAATGCTGCGGGCCGTGGTGGCAACCGTTGCCAGAATGTTCCAGGTGGATCGGCATGCAGCCGAGCTGGGAACGATGGCTATGTTTCTATTTCTTGGGATGTTGATTGACATTTGTCTCTTTGTAGCTAGCTTGAGCTTATGAGCGAGTACATTTACCGAGTTGTATCCTTAGAGGATTGGACGCAAGCACAAGAACTTGGTCGCGTTCCGCGATGCGGAGCAGACGACCGAGATGGATTTGTACACTTGTCTACCCAAGAAACCATGCTGGAAACAGCCAATCTATATTTTGAAACATCTGAAAGTCCTCTTGCTTTGGAAATTGATCCCAAGCTTTTGGGTGATGATTTAAAATGGGAAGGGGTAGAGTCTCGTGGTGGGACTGCATTTCCGCACTTGTACGCTGAGGGAATTCCAATGCCTGCGGTTCGTGCAGCAATTGTGTTGGACCACTCTGAAGAAGAAGGCTTTCGCTGCGGACAAAAAAAAGAGCTGACCTAACGCGAACGCAGGCCAGCTCTTTTCGATTGAAGCATCAGCTAATGCTTACGCAGCGTTGGAGTGTAACGCGGGGGTTCCAGTCTTCTGGAGTTCTTTTGCAACAAGCTCGGCAATGGCTTCCATGCCATAGATACCAACCTCGTCTTCAACAGTTGCATTGTAATTACTGGTGCTGTTGATGTCGTAGGTGTAACGGTTGCCTTCTTTGTCTTCCACAAATTCAATACCGGCTACATCAATGTCGTGGTTCTTACAGAACTCGATGTAAGCGAGTACCAGTGGATCATCGGCGGTGATTTCATGGCGTGGTTGAAACTTGGCTGCCTTGGTGGCTGACGAATCAGGCGCCGGGCAAAATGCATCGCCAACGCTGCATGCATCGGCGGGGCAAAGCTCAAATCCATCTTCCGTAGAAGAGCGAATGGCGTAGAGAAATTTTCCATCTACAATTTCAACGCGGGTGATGAACTTCTCAGCGGGCTCAATGTATTCCTGAAGCAGGTTGATGGAGTCTGGCGAGTCTTCGTACTTGCCTGCCTTGATAAACTCTTCAAACGCTTCGTGGCTCTTAAAGAGCTGAACGCCGAGACCTTTACCACCTTGGTTGTGCTTGGTGATAAATGGTGTCTTCATTTGCTTGGAAGCTTCGATGAGTTTTTCGGTTCCGGTCACCGCAATGGTGTGCGGGGTACGAATGCCAGCGGCTTGCAGAGCAGCATCTTGCTGAACTTTGCTTACTTCCAGTCGAAAAGACTGACTTCCGTTGATGATTCGAACACCCTTGGCTTCAAGAAAGCTTAGGTACTCACGGACGTAGTGTACACCGGCCTGGTGGCCACGGGTGTGGGACGATGGGCTCATGCGATTGATGACAATTTGTTCTTGCGGCTCGAGACCCAGATTAAGGATTCCGCCGTCCACAAATTGCTCTTTATAGTCGAGCCCAGTCTTGTCGAGGCCCTTTCGAAGAGGTGGCATCCAGTCTTCATTTTCAAAAAGGATGGTGATGCTCATTTTATTTTCTCTTTCATTTCAGCTGGTTACGTCTAAGTGTGATATTGTAGCTTATATAATCACCTTTGTCATGTATATATGCGTCCTCGGAAACCATCTGACAAGTGCATTCGACATTGAAAAGCACTTTAATCTTAAGGTTTTAGATCTCTGTAGATTTCGATTGAGGTCCAACCGCGGGGCGAATGGCTTTCGATTGAAAGCAGATGGCCATCTTGGGTTGCTGCTCATAAATCCCGACGCGTCACGCTCTCTGAGGACTTTTCAAATATCCGCGCGTTGATTCTGTGACCATGCGGTGATACCTGACCAACTGGGTGGCTGAGGAATCAGCGTAACAGGGAAATCGGTGAAAATCCGATGCGGACCCGCCACCGTGAGGAAGCATGCTT
>CAZZDT010000598.1:0-3451 GCA_964652435.1 uncultured Bdellovibrionales bacterium | reverse complement strand
TACAGCCTCAAGGGTCCACGTTATTTCATCGGGCTCCGCAACGACCGTTTCAGGTTCTTCAACGGCGGAAACATCTGAGGTTTGTTCAGATACTTCAGGAAGTTTGAATTCACCCAGATTCTCAGGAACTTTCTCACCCGACAAGATAGCGGTTTGCTGTGCGAGAATATTGGCGTGGGTTTCTAAGATACTTGCCTGCTGGCGAAAGAGTTCAACCAGGTCGGATTGGCCAGCCGGTGCTGCCGCAACAGAAGGCACTGCCTCAAGTTCTTCTTTCGAAACATTGGCCGGGCGCAAAGCAATCGCACGCTCTTGAACCACCCAGTAGGGTTCCTTCTCAAGCAGTGTTTCCGGCAGAGTCACCAAAGCTCCATCGCGCTGCGGATAAAGAGCTGACCATTCAACATCCACGCCCAAAATAAAGAGATGTCCTAAAGCCCGCATGAGCATGCGCTCACCATCGTGCTTTGAATGGTTCAGTTGAACGGTGGTGGCTCTGTCCCCAAGGGTTCCCTTCGCAAAAGAAGTAAGCGTTTTACCCGCTCCCACTTCCACAAAAACATTCGCACCCTCTGAGAGTGCGCTTTCGAGGCACCCTACATAATCAACCGGTGCAGTAGCGTGGGTACTGAAGATTCTCTTCACGGACGCCCCGCCCTCACTTAGGTCGTAAGGCATAGCAGAAATCGCTGAGACAACCGTTTTCTCCGGATTTTCAATGGTAAGGGACTCAATCAATGCATCGACGTCAGCCGTTACACCTTCCACCACGGGTGAATGAAAAGCATGAGATACCCGCAACGGTTTCGCGGCAATCTTAGCTGCCTTTAATGCAACCACAGCTTGCTCCACCGCTGGAGTCGTTCCAGAAATCACCGTCTGACGAGGATGATTCACGTTGGCAACCTGCACACCGTCGATGGAGGCAATCACTTCTTCAGTGGCTTTGCGGTCTGACATCGACGCAGCCATGGCACCAAAGTCTTCGAGTTCTAAATCGGCCATCAACTTACCGCGTTTGGCTACAAAGCGAATCGCCTCTTCTTTATTGAGGATTCCACCGGCGGAGGCCGCTGCAAATTCACCCAGGCTGTGCCCCAGAGTTGCATGGCATGGTACACCGAGCGCTTCCAGAAAAGCTCCCAAGGCAAGGCCAAGGGCTGCCATGGCTGGCTGACAAATCTCGGTAGCCTTTAATGCTTCCTCTGCCGCAGTGAGTTCTTCTTTGCTCTCCCCTGTTTCAGGATAGAGATAGCTCAGAAGTGGCTGTGGCAAGATATCATCCACGTAGCCGGCTAGCGTATCGAGGTTATTCTTAAAGATGAGCGAGCGTTCGTAGAGACCGCGAAGCAGACCCACCCGCTGTGCACCCTGCCCAGGAAACATCCACGCCACTCTGAGTTCATCTCTAGAACTCTCCGCATCCATCAACATCAAGTTGGGACCTAAAATGCCCGGAACCACACCTTCACTGGCATATTCGGAGAGTTCGCCTAAAAGCTCTCCCAGTTCACTTCGGTTCGCCGCAACCAATACGGCACGGAATCGCTCGAAACGACGCGTGGTGTTCAAAGTGGTAGCAATATCTTCTAGCGTTCGGTCTTTTCCTAAACCTGCGTCTACCGCATGCGCCAGTTCGGTTGCGTGTTCTCCCAGCAGTTCAAGCGTTGGCGCACTCACCACGAAACTATGGGCTGCTTCTACCTCAGAATTCCAACCGGACACGTAGACAGATTCACGTTGGGGTACATTGGGCGCCTCTTCTAGAACCACATGGCAGTTTGTACCACCAAAACCAAAGGAGCTTACGCCCGCACGCCGCGGATTGCTGCCTCGTGACCACTGCATTGGTTCACCGGCAATCTCGAATGGTGTTTCTGAAAGGCTAAGGTTTGGATGAAGCTCCTCAAATGCTGCCTGCGGAGGAATAACGCCATTTTTCATAACCATCACAGCTTTAATCAAGCCAGCAATGCCCGCAGCGCTCATGGTGTGACCAATGTTCGCCTTCACCGATGAGAGGTATACTTTCTCAGGCGATGAATCGCTCTTACACAGTGCCTTCTCAAGTGCGCCCACCTCTACAGGATCACCTACCGGTGTAGCAGTACCATGACACTCTACAAAGCCAATGGTCGACGGATCAAAGCCAGCATCTTGATGGGCTTTTTCAATCGCGGCCAGCTGCCCCGCTGGGCTTGGCGCCATGGGCCCCGGACTTCCATTGCCATCGTTGTTAATACCAACCCCACGGATCACCGCATGAATACGGTCACCATCAGCAATGGCAGTTTCGAGTCGCTTTAACACAACCACACCTGAGCCATCGCCCTGCAAAAATCCGTCGGCCTTAGCATCAAACGGTCGGCATCGGCCTTGTTTGGAAATAGCACCGATGCGCGAAAAGCAAACAAGATTAAGAGGTGTCAAATTGAGATAGGCACCACCAGCAACAGCGCTATCGCATAGACCGGAACGCAAATAAGTAACCGCGTCGGTCACCGCGACGAGCGCAGAGGCACAAGCTGCATCAATACTAAAGGCTGGTCCACCCAATCCCCATTGATGAGCAATACTCGCCGCTGCCATATTCAGCAGTGTGCCTGGCATAGAGAAAGCCGAGAGTGGAGCAAGGTTTTCAACAGAATCTAACAAAGGCTGAAGCGCTGCAAGATCAGGCTTCGTTCCCCAAATCCCCGAGGCCATTCCCAGAGCCATGGTTCGCATACCGAGAATGTCTCGATACTCCGAAGAACTCAGGCCGAGAAAAGTTCCCATTCTATCAGGATTGAAACCGGCACCGTTTTCAAAACCAGTTTCGAAATCAAATCGTTCAAGTCCTGCATCCTGAAGAGCGGCCCGCACAGTATCCATCAACAATCGATGCTGCGGGTCCATCCCCTGAACACGTTTGGGTGCGATGCCATAATGCATGGCCGCAAAGTCTCGAACATTCTCGATAAACGCACCTTTTTGAACGTAGCTCTTATCTAGATGGCGAGGAACCGATGAATAAAATGCCTCGTTGTCCCATCGATCCTTTGGAATCTCACTGAAAGATTCTTTTCCGGCCAAAATATTCTGCCAGAACGTATCCACATTGGGAGCCTCGGCAAATCGACACGCCATACCAACGATAGCGATGTCCTGATCTAGGTCGAGGTTATCCAGTTGAAGGGGATCATATGAATGGGAATTCGCCATAATACAGCTCTCAAATCGATTCTGTTGGTGAATATTGTCGTCTCAAGCCATGTTTTGAAACACCGCCAAAACGAAGAAGGCGGCCTAAGGCCGCCTTCAATATCATGTGTTGCTTATCTTAAGCGCTGGCTCGTGTTTCAGTGGTCAACGCGTTCGGCGCCACCGACTGAATAACGTTTGATAGATCTGCCAACGTTTGAACGCGGGCAATCTTCTCATCTGGAAGATGAATATCGAGTTCTTCTTC
>CAZZDT010000597.1:0-3458 GCA_964652435.1 uncultured Bdellovibrionales bacterium | reverse complement strand
GCTTTGGCTGAGGCCATCGCGCGCCGTGCGACCGACCATAAATCAGATGTGCTTATTCAGGTAAATTTGGGCCAAGAGGAGCAAAAGGGCGGTATCTCGATATCGGATTTGCCTGATTTCGCTTCGGAGCTTCGAAAAATGCCTGGTTTAAGAATCCGGGGGCTGATGGGTATGCCTCCTAAAGGCGTGAATCCGGCACCCCATTATCGCGAGCTTGGACAGCTATTTGGAAGCTTGAGCAAGCATATGCAGCCCGAGGTTTTTACGGAGCTTTCTATGGGGATGAGCGGGGATTTCGAAACAGCAATTCGATACGGCGCGACACATGTGCGTGTTGGAACGGCCATTTTTGGGGAACGCCCCGCAAGGAGTGAATGATGAAATTGACACCGATTGATATTCAGCAGCAGCAGTTTGGTCGCCAAATGCGTGGCTACGGCCGCAGTGAAGTCGATGCCTTCCTGGAGATGGTGGGTGAGCAGCTCGGTGAGCTGGCAAGGGAAAATGCAGAGCTTAAAACGCAGCTGCGATGCCAGGAGGAAGAGCTGGGTCAGCACCGTGACCGTGAAACCACGATGCGCGAGGCTTTGCTTACAGCTCAGCAGGCGCTCGAAGAAATTCGAGACAACGCTCAAAAGGAAGCTCATCTCATTATTTCGGAGGCGGAGCTTAAGGCCGAAAAGATTTTGCATAATGCTCACGGCAGAGTTGGGCGAATCTTAGAGGATGTAACTGACCTAAAACGTCAGCGCGTTCGGGCCATCGAGGAACTTCGCGGGGTTTTGTCGACCCATTCCAAGCTTTTGGATGTTCAGGAAGAGGGAGCAAAGGTGGACGATCAGGAAGAGGATGCGTCGGTTACCGTCCTTGGCCGATTGCGCGCTCCTGCGCCACCAAGTGAAGAATCTTCTGGCAACACACGTTTCGGCTAATGTCGCCAGCCTATGAATTACCAGACTGGATGGTTGAAACCGAAACTGGAGTCGCCATTCAGGTTGTACTGATGGCTCGGGGCTCCCGTAACCGTGTGTGTGGTCTCAATGCCGGTCAATTGCTGATCAGCCTGGATGTGGATTCCACCGATTCCGGTGCTAATTCGACGTTGGTAAAGTTTTTATCGAAACAACTGGAAGTAGCCAGCGCCCAGATCAGTGTTGTCGCTGGGGGTTCAGGCAAATCTAAGCGTGTTTTAATCGAGGCAATTCGAGCCCCGTTGGTATCCATGAGGCTTAGTCCTAAATAATTTCGACTTCGCTTTCACCGCGCTGCCTAGCACGGGCGAGAGCGTCATCCGCGATGGCGACCAGGTCTGGCGCACTCTCAACGCTGTCATTGCTGAACGATAAGCCTCCCAGGCATGCGGAGAGCGACACACCGTGGTAGGTTTTCGCGGCCACAGAAGCACGTGCGCGCTCGGCCACATCCCGTAGTCTGACGTGGATAGACATTGCTGGGTCCGGTGGCAGGAGTACCGCGAACTTATCTGAGCCATAGCGGGCTACCAAGCCGTCCGCTCGTAGGACTTCCTGAAGGGTCCCTGCGATGTCGATAAGCGCTTGGTCGCCCACTTCAGCACCGCCAACGGTGTTGACTCTCTTAAAGGAGTCAATATCCAGCAGGATCAACCCACCTTCGCTTCCGGTTCGTGAACCTCGAACGACTTTAGCTAACTCGAGAAGAAAGTAGCTGCTGTTCGGTAGACCCGTCAGCGGGTCATTCGTGGCACGTTCGAACATTCGTGCATTCTCGATGGCCACAGCCACATGGTCTGCCAGCATATTAATCGGCCGTCGCTCGCCATTGGGGGCGTCAAAATCGTCGTCACAAGGTGTATCGCCGTAAATCGTTCCAATGGTTTCGCCCGCGGCAATCAGAGGCAGACAGACAACGAAGCGTTGCTTGTTGCTGCTGTGGTCTTGGGTATTGGTCTCGTAAACCCCTTTGCCCTCGTTAAATACTCGGGTGTTGACCGACGCAACGAGGTTGTCGCTGTGCTCAATGTCAAAGCCTTCGTGGTCGCGCCCGGCACGTTGGACCAATACACCAGTCTTTCGGTCTCGAAGCATAACGAAGCTTCGGCGGGTCTGAGTAACGTGGAGGAATGAATCCGCGACCAAGGTGAGCAGTTGTTCGAGATCTCGGGTGGCAAGCATTTGCCGGCTGACTTCGAGGAGCCAGATAAGCTGATCTTCAAGTGATTTCTGAGTCATGGCGAGCCTTTATCATAGAGCTTGGTGCGGGCATACCTTTGAGTGCCCACTCTTGCATTTAATCGTGGGAAATTATGCTAATGGATGCGACCAGACGCTCGTAACCGTCTAGGCCTTCAGGGTGAAGTTGGCCGGGCGCGTGGTAAGCCACCTCATAAAAACCGTCGCTGGTAGCCACCAAATGTCCATGCCTTATCGAGGGTGCATCCAAGTAGAGGTAGGAGGCTTGATACGCAGGGGTCCATGTTTGCTCGATCGGGGTCGCCCACATGTTTTCATAAGTAAAATTCGTAAAGTAGGGATGTTCTTTGAAGGCTTTTTTTAGGGCTTTAAGGGGCCGGGAGCCGATGTTTTCGGTGAGCTTTTGAATGCTTAAAATATGACCTGGAGCCTTAGGATGATGAAAGAAGATTCCAGGGGACTTGGACTCTGCCTCAGCCCAACCCAAAGGAATTTCACCGGTTAACGCCGCTGCTTCGCTGAGGAAAGTCTCCGGTGTCACAATGGTGGGGCTGACGGCCGAATCATCAGCCGAAAAACATCCGCTAAGGCTCAGGGTTAAGAGAGCGGCGCCTACGCCGCGGGATATAATTGTTATGATCTTCAAAACTTTACGCCGATTTTGTTTAAATCTCCCATCTATCCATACATGATGTATGCTGAGAAGATAAACCCTGTAGACAATAAAGTCGCTGTGAAGGAGGCACTTGGTGGCGGATAATGACGATGGACGGGTTGAAAGCCGTTTGGCTGCAATAGGGCGAGGCTTCAGTGCCACGCCTGAACGCATTGCGAAGCTTCAAAAGCAAGCAGAAGCCTTGTCCAGGCAGGCCACGACTAAGCCTGAGCGCTCTTTCGCAAAAGTGCTGGGTGAACGCCCACCGCCAACGTCTTCGCGTCGCACTCAGTTTAGAGATCAGCGGAAGGCTGCATTGCCTAAAAAAGGCCCGAGGCCAACAGCAGCGGGTTTAAAACTTAAACGAGAGCTCGAAGAGGGGTTGGATGAAGCGACCAAGAGCGACGAAATCGTCTTAAAGGCCTAGAGTAGCGCGGCACCAACATTCGCCAGTACGTAACTGGTTAAAGCTGTGACCAAAGTTATGTACGCGTAATTCTTAATCTCAGACATACCTGAGATATAGTTGTGACATCGCTACTCCGCAATTTTTCGGCGTTTCTGCTAAGTTAAACATGAGTACTTGTGTAAGTGCTCCGGCCATGATTGAGAACGGCTTGAATGGAGCCCAA
>CAZZDT010000596.1:0-3460 GCA_964652435.1 uncultured Bdellovibrionales bacterium | reverse complement strand
GGGCTCAGGCACACATGATTTGACCCTCACAACGGACGGCCAAACCAAGGTGGGCGACACCATTATCGCTGAGGGTACAGTGGTTCAGGACAAGGATTTTGGGGCCGGTTATAAGTATCCTGTGATCTTAGAAAAGGTTAAGTTATTGAAATAGATGAATAAGCCAGTTCTGGACTCATTCTTTGAATCTCTTGTACTAATCTGAAATATCTAGGAAAAGCTGCCTAGATTTTTTCTGTACGAATCTCTCCTCTCGATATTTTGCTCTTGCCGAATGGGTGCGTAGTCACTACCTTTGCTCACACGAAATGGTTTGGTCTGCCCACCGAACAGTTCGTTTTATCCCGGGAGAAGATAAATGATGATGAAGCCGTTGAAGTATTTGGCTGGAATCGGAGTACTCATGAGCGTGGGGCTCATGGGCTGTGAAGAGAGCAAGAGTGGGGAGTGGACGCTCCAAGAATCTGTTGTTGCTGAGCAAGCAATTATTAATGGCCAAGCCTGTGACGCGGCCGAGTATCCTACCAGCGTAGCGATTTTAACCGATGCGGACATCACTATGCCCGGATTTGGAGACCAAACTGTGATGGCGGTCTCCTGCACGGGAACTTTGATTGCACCGGATGTTGTCCTGACTGCAGCTCACTGCTTGGACGCTTCTTTAATGACCATGGGATTCGGTGAAGTGGACCGAGTTCAATATTACGTTTCGTTCGAGCCAGATCTGTCTGCTTATGCAGGTGGCGGGGGTGGTATGGGCGGAGGTGGCGCCGAGGTTTTGCCGCCACCGGCCAGCGCGATTGCGGCGACGGCATATTTGCCGCACCCAGGTTTCGATATCAACACCATGCAGAGTGTTTCGGGCCCAGGAGATTTTCAGGATATTGGCCTTCTTTTTCTCGAGCGAGCGGTTACGGACGTGACTCCATCCATCGTGATTGGACGTGATGAAATGGCTCAGATGAAGACCGGTATTGAGGTTGGTATTGCAGGCTGGGGCCAGCAAACTCAGGGAAGCGGTAACTTTTGGGAGCCACCAGAGCCAGGCACAGTGGGCGTGAAGTACTGCGCAATGTCGACCATCAATGAGATTGGTGCCATGGAAATGCAAATTGGCTCAGATGAGGCTTCATCTCGTAAGTGTCACGGCGATTCCGGCGGTCCTACGTATATGGACGTTGAGACTACCAGCGAAACCAAGCGTCGCGTTATTGGCATCACCTCTCACGCGTACGACCAAAGCGATTGTGCGAAGGGTGGGGTAGATACCCGTGTTGATGTATGGCTCGACTGGATCGATGAGAAAATGACTTCTGGTTGTACCGATGGAACCCGTGTGTGGTGCGATGTACAGGGCATTATTCCTGCTTCTTACTACGATACGCCGGTGACTGAAGGTGGTGAAGGCACTGCTGGAGGCGAAGGTGGCGAGGGTGTAGCCGGTGAAGGTGGCGAAGAGGGTGGATGCACTCAGGCTGGTTTACCAGCACCATTGCTTGTCTTGTTGATGGGCTTGGGTCTTTGGGTTCTGCGTCGCCGTCAGACTGGAACACTGGTTTCGGAAATCAGAATTCAGAAATAATTAAACTACATTTCTTGGAGCTGGGCTTTTAGGCGAGCGATATCGTCTTTAAGCCGCTCCATTTCTTTACGCGCCTGCGTTAAAGCTTCTTCTCTATCTTGAATGCCAGCTTCTTCTTCGCTGGAAGTATCGAAAGCATGAAAGTGCTTCACGAGACTGGAGTTGTATTGCGTAGCTGCATACAGCGTATTTTCGTTGATTCCCTGCCGGGTGGGCGTGTGCGTTCCTCGCAGCTCATCCACCAGCTCTTCCAGCGTTTCTAAAATTGACATTTTTTCTTAATCCCCTAGCTATGCCACCTACCTTACATAGAGCTAAATCCGTGCCACTTTACGTTTTGGTGTGTTTGGCTAGTCGTCTGATAATTCAACGCTTTTTCCTCTCTTCTTCACTGTTTAATCTCAAAAACGACTAAATTGTAGGCCTACATGTAGGTATGCCTTCCAGTTTGTAGAATTTGGTGGTTTCCCTTAGGTTGATGGGGGGGATGACCGGTCTATCAAGGAGAAGCACGACCATGCCAAATGGAAGATTACAATCCGCACTTTGTATTGCTGTTACTGGACTCGTTTTGGGACTGGGACTTGGTGGTGTGATTACAATGCCGGTAGGCGCAGCCATTGGGCTTGTGGGCGGTATTGCAGCTGGCTTGGTAGGCTGAGCTTGAAGCCAAGCGGATTTGGCTTTTTTACATTTCTGATTTCTTGAAAGGCCCCATCGGGGCCTTTGCTCTCCCGGGGAGAAGAGCAAAGGCGGTAGTTCGATTGGGGGATACGGCCAGCGTCGCTTCCGGCCGTGGAGGGGAAAAGGTTGGGGGGAACCTAAGAACCCAATCGAACCACGCTTTGGGTGTTTGGACCTGGAGGTTCCAAACACATTCTATTTGCCTCCGTTTGGGGGGGCTGACTTAGTTATCGGCAGATTCCACCAATTGGTTGCTAAAAAATGTAGGCCACTGTCCTACATCTGCGATCTTGATAGTAACCTTCCACTCGATCGGTGTTTTTTCAGAATACCAATTTTTGACCTTGCGGAATAATCTACTCGAAGGTAGGGGAGCCCCATCTCATGTTCGTTTGCTAGGGGAGAGAGCGTAAACCGTTGCTGGCTATGCTCTTTCCTCACTGCGGACGCTTGAGAATTGGACGCAAGACACTTGGGGGTGTCTGAAAAGCCTGGGGGATTCTATGCACAAAACGATTTGGATCGTTGTACTCACTTTTTCATTCTTGGTTTCCTGTATTTCTCAGAAACCAGAGGGTTTAATGCCCGCTCAACCGGCGGAAACTACCGTAAAGGTTGACTATTATGCCCGGCCTATCCCGGAAATTCCGCTTCCGAACGACTTGGCGACCCGTTTTGATGCAACGTCGGCCACGAAGCGCCGCATCAACGCATCATTGATTGCCGATACCCAGCTGGAAACACGGGTTCGGGAGCTTCTCGATCAGATGGACGGCTGGGGCACATTTCAGCCCATTACCATTCCATTTACGGGCCCACTGGATCTGAACTCCATCACTGAAGGGCACCGAGACCTCGATTACGCCACGGAAAACGACCGGATTTACCTGGTGAATGTGACCAAAGAATCGCCGAAATTCGGTCAATTGACCCTCTTGGACGTGGGCAATGGCAACTATCCAATCACTTTGGAAGACAAAGATTATTGGCCAAACGACCCGCGCGGGGACACCACCACGCTGCTTTTTGAAGAAACCTTTGAGGATTTAAACGGCAATGGTGTGTTGGATCTGGGTGAAGACATCAACGGCAACGGCATTTTGGATGCTGGCGAAGATGTAAATGGCAATGGATTTTTGGATTTACCCGAAGACCTGGATGCCGACGGTATCTTGGACATCCCGAACTACTTAG
>CAZZDT010000595.1:0-3462 GCA_964652435.1 uncultured Bdellovibrionales bacterium | reverse complement strand
TGGTGACCAAAGCATTGATGATGGCAATCAAAATGGCTTTCGAATCGACTCTAATTTCGACATGGGCATGCTGCTTTATCGTCAAGTGCTCAGCGCCCAAACGGGCCGAGGTGTGGCCACTGCCAGCGATCCTGAATTGGTGGGTTATCCAAGTGCAGGCATTGAGCGATTTGCAACCCGAGGTTCTATCACCAACACCGTTGCATTTTTCCCGCGAGCTTACTGGCAACCTTTAGCGGGGCTTGAAGTTTACGGCGGTCCACTTGTGGCTTTCAACGCAACCAGCAACATCGATCCTCTAAATACGCGTTTGGCGGGTGGCTCTGCTCGCAATGCATTGAATGCCAAGCCAGGAGCTTATCTCGGAACGGAATTGGATCTTGGGATTCGATACCGAACGCTGATGTTTGGTACAGAGCTGACAGCAGGTGCAGAGTTCGGAGTCTTGCAACCTGGTGCCGCGTTGAACAACGATAACGGGAACCCTATGCGCCGAGTCTATGGTGCACGGGGAATGATTCAGTACCGTCTCTAATCTAAAAACGACACTATATTTAAGTTTGCTCTGACACCGCGCAGACGTCAGAGCTTCATGGGGAACACAAATGAATACTTGTCTGACTACGTCTTTGAAGACGTCACTGATTCTTATTGCCTTTTTACTTGTGGGGGCGGGTTGCTCGTCGAAGGAACCCATCGGTCTTGCTAAATCTCAGCCATCGACCACCACAGTGGCCATGGACTTCTACAAGCGGCCACTTCCTGAAATCCCGCTGCCGAATAACATTGCAACACGTTTTGATGCAGAGAGCCCAACGCTTCGTCGTATCAATGCATCTATGGTGGCGCCAACCGCCATGGAAGAACGAGTACGCTCGTTGATCAATCAACTCGATGGCTGGGGAACCATGCAACCCATCATGGTGCCATTTACGGCTCCCTTGGATGTGACTTCTGTTTTGGATGCACACCCAGATGACAATTTCGATATGTCTGATGACGTGATTTACGTTGTGAACGTTGATCCCAAGTCTTCCAAGTTTGGTCACCTTTATCCCCTTGATTTGGGCAACGGAAACTTCCCTGTCAGTTTGGAGCGCCGCGATAATTACTGGAAACACGACCCAAGAGGCGGCTCCGTTAGTCTTTTATTCGAAGAAACCGATGAAGATCTAAATGGCAACGGCATTTTAGATTTAGGTGAAGATATCAATGGCAACGGCATTTTGGATGCCGGTGAAGACGTCAACGGCAATGGCATTTTGGATTTACCAGAAGACAGCGATGGTGATGGCCTTTTAGACAAGCCAAACTATCTTCCAGGCCTCTCGCCGGCGCTGGACGATATCAGTGGCCGCGTTGATAGCTTGATGACGTTCTACGAAAATCAAAGCAACACCTTGATTGCTCGGCTCATGGAGCCTTTGGACGAACAAACAACCTATGCGGTGATTATCACACGTCGTCTGAAAGATGCAGAGGGCAAAGCGGTGGGCTCGCCCTTTGATTTTATCAATCACACCGCTCAGTCTGAAGAGTTGTGGCCACTCTTGCAGGTGATGCCGGAAGGACTCACCGTTGAAGATATTGCCTATACCTGGAGCTTTACCACGCAAACTGTTCAGTCTGCCTTTGTAGCGATTCGCGATGGACTCTACGGCCACGGTGTTCAAAAACATTTGGGTGAAGAGTTCCCCGCAGAGCTCGCTACCATTGAAACCATGCGTGATGAAGCGTTCTTTCCCAACATGGACAACCCGCACATCATGTACGCGGAAGAATGGTCTCAAGCTTTTTCAATGCTGATGGAGCAGTTTGAAGCCATCGACCCCAGCAGCATCAACGCGCAGAAAATGGCAGAGGCACAAAAGTATGTTGATTACTATGTGGTCGGTAGTTTTGATTCACCGCAGCTTTTTGAACGCGAGGACGAAGAGGGCAATTGGTTACCCTTAGATGAGCAAAGTTGGCCCGCTGATTTAACCACGAAGCCAGCGCCTACCAGAAGCGAGCGTGTTTACTTTACCTTGAGCATGCCTCGTAAAGAGATTTCTCGTCGTGGCAACGGTGGCCAGGTTCCGGTGGCGATTATGAGCCATGGCTACGGAAGCAACCGTTTTGAAGGTATGCAAATGGCGGGCTTTTTTGCTCGGCAAGGATTTGCAACTCTTTCCATTGATGGGCCCTCACACGGTTTGCCGCTCAATGAGATTCAGTCACAACTTGCTAGAGCTGTTTTAAGCAATATGGGGCTGGGTTCAGCCAGTGACGCTATTGGGAAAGACAGGGCGTTTAACCAAGATAAAGATGCGGCCGGTGTCCGCGACAGTGGTGCAGATTTTTGGACGGCATATTTGTTTCATACCCGGGATGTCGTTCGTCAGTTTGCCTTGGATTACATGCAAACGGTTCGTGTGGTGAAAAGTTTCGATGGCGTTCGACATTGGAACTTTGATGTGGATGGCAATGGTCACAATGAACTGGCTGGTGATTTCGATGGTGATGGATACGTTGATATCGGCAATGAATCTGAGATGGTGATGATTGGCGGCTCTCTGGGCGGGATCATGAGCATGATTATGAGTGGTCTCGAGCCAGCTATTTCTGCATCGGCACCCATTGCCGGCGGCGGTGGTTTTGGCGACATGGGAATCCGCACCACTCAGGGTGGCGCCATTGAAGGATTTGTCCTTCGGGCCATGGGACCTTTTTTCGCCGGTACTCTGGATTTAGAAACGGGAAGCCTAGCGCTTGAGACAATTGTTATCGACCTCAACAGCAAGCGTGTACTGCCCTTGGGCCATGTGGATGGTGTGGCTCCATGGGATACCATTTTGGTGGAGAACCTAAAAAGTGGCGAGCTTGGTTGTGGCTATGTGAATGAGGCGGGCCAGTACCGTGCAGCCATTGCTGCAGATGCAGGTGACCCCATTGAGATTCGGGTTTATGCAGGGCCTCAACTTGCCGGGGGCGAAGAATGCGAACTTCGTGAAAGTGCTCAGCTCAAAGCCACGGTTGAACAATTTGGTGAGACCATTCCCTATCAGGACCAAACGTTTAATGCCGGCGAGCCTCTTGTATCCATTGTGGATGGTTTGGGTCTTCGAAGATGCCACCCAGATTTAAGACGTTTTCTTGGTTTGGGACAGTTGGTTTTAGATCCCTCGGATCCGGTGAGCTTTGCTCGAAGTGCGCAGCGCGAACCAATTTATTATCCTGGAACTCAGGAGTACACGGGAACCCACGTCCTCCAAATTACAACCTTGGGTGATACAGCAGTTCCTGCAACCAGCGGCGTTACCTTTGGCCGTGCTCTTGGAACCATCGATTATCTCAGCGATGACGAGCGCTACGGAACCAGTGCCAATCAAATGCTGATTGATACTTATACCACCGAGGGTGTTCATAACTTGGACCGCTATCATTCTACGGATGGTCGTCCGGTTCACTTGGATATCGAAA
>CAZZDT010000594.1:0-3463 GCA_964652435.1 uncultured Bdellovibrionales bacterium | reverse complement strand
CGTCGGCAAAACCATCGGAATCCCGAAATTGCTTAGCGCCCGGTGGTAAGCCGCCACCTCCAACTTTACCGCCAGCCATGCTCTAACTCTCCTGCCCACGAAGCTGCTCAAGACGCAGCCGTATATCTTGGGGAGACAACACCTTCTGACGCCCTTGAGTACCTTCAGTGATCAATAGTTTCGCCATAACCTGCCGAGCTTTGTCTGCTCCATGCTCCTCAACCAGTCGAGCTTCCAAGGCTGGTCCCGAGGTTTCAACCACCGCGATGATACCTGCGACCAAATTCGACCTGGCCTCATCATCGATAAACGAAACCATAACCGATAAGAGTTCTGTCAGGAGATCCGACTTCATTCTCTCGAAGAACTTTTTCGGCGCCACATTCTTGGCCGGGTCGAATCGCGCAAACATGTGAAGGGCCGCCAGATCTTTACCAAAGTCCGACACGATGCCTTCCTTGCCTTCATCAACTCGAGCAAGCCTTGCCAAAATAGGACACAACACCCACAGGCGCTGCCATCGCTTCTGAACATCGTCGTTTCGAGAGGCTTCAAAGATAGCCGCTACATCGGATGCTTTTGCCCGACTGAGATAAAGCAAGCTTTTGTAGGTTTCCGTTGCATTGGCCAAGTTATCGCACGCTTGGGAGATTCGGTGGGCCTCAAGACCAGGCATGTCGTCCTTGTGCACAAACTTAAAGGACTGACCTATTTTCATCCCCGATTGACCGGGCGCCAAGCCTGGTGCACCAGGCGGGCCTTTTTTACCCGCACTCATTCTCAGGAAACTCTTCTGCGCCTTAAAGCGAGATAGCCGAGTCCCATCAACAAGATTGCCAAGGACCCAGGATTCGATGACTGACAACCACCGTCCACTAAATTCCCGTCGCTCTTGCTCACGACTTCAATGGTCGGTGTTTGGTCCAATTTTCGTGGCGGCGCGCAATATCCACAGTCGGCCGACGGAGGATTGCAATAACCATTACGCTCGGCGCCGGCTGGCAAGTCTGAATCGGGACTTGCATCTGCCGGGTACTTGAAAACAAGACCCCGCGCATCGTTACAAGTCAAGGTTCGTTTTTTCGTCTCGCCAGTATCCGCTCGAGGATACATCGTATCAGCAGTGTCGGCTGTATGGCCCAGTCCTAGAAAGTGACCCAATTCATGGACAGTGGTGTTCATCAAATCTGTATCTCGATCCGCATCAGAACGCCCGGTAAACGAGAATTTCTCAGAATTGTACTCGATGTCCGCGTCTAGAATTTCACCGGTAAGTGAATTGTAGGTGAGAGTTGTCAAAGCGATAATCAAGGCACCCTGGCCCGCGTGAGGCCAACCTTCATCCCGAAAAACAAGTAAATTCTCATTTTGCGCCGAATCGAGATAATCATAACCAGCTCTATCCACGCTGGTGAGCGCATTTGCTTGGAAGCTCTCCGGTGAATCTGCCCCGTAAAACTCCAAATCAGTCCCGCTTCCCAAATCACAGCCGGAAGAATCTTCCATCTCTAAGTTTTGCCAAACCAAGAAAGAGTCCCGCAGGTCATTGAACTCGTCACTCTCAGAGATGTCCTCGGTGCCGTCTTGCTGAACCATAAAGCGCAACGTCCGACCGCCGTCTCTCCAGAACCATGAAAGAGATGGACCCGTCTCATTACCATCTGAATCAGAAACGCGGGTACATACAAAGGCGGATGCCGGTAAAGGTACAGCCAAGGTCAATATCACCAGACTCAGCACAAACCGCATCATTGGATAACCTCCAAAACTGCAGCTTTCAGAGCCTTCAACTCACGCGGAAAGGCTTTGGCCCGTTGATTGATAAAGTCGAATGCTTTGAGGTTTCGAACAACCGGGCGAACCGCTTGTTGCGGCTGGCCGAGATAAAAAACCCCCTGAGCTAAGCCAACCGGATGCAGCTCATTGCGTTGACTTCGAGCAAGAAAAAGAACCACCTCATCACCCTGTTTGACGGCCGGTGACCCCGAGACGCGCTGGGCTATTTCACCAACCTGTCCGCCCATAGTAACGAAATAAACCGGACCACTTCGCTCTTCGCCGCGCCAAACATCGGAGGTCTCCAAGACATGCCGGGTCATAATCCGACGTCCGTCCCAATAGCTTTCGCTCGAGGATACTGTCCCGACCAAAATATCAGATGAGAGTTGTGTTAACTCCGCTAAATCTGCTTGGCGAGCAGGACTGCCCCATGCTACCGAAGGCAACATCAAAGCGAGCAATATTATAACTATCTTCCGCATAAGCTTAAGCTCCTCATCGGCTACTACCCTGACCCTACCAAGCACCGCCCCAAAAAGCGAAAGATTCCGAAAGCATTGCTCAGGGAGCAAATCACTGCGATCAACTGGCTTCGAAGGCCTCCGTGGGCCTTTGCTGCCCAACCAGCGGCAACTCAATCTCGAACAAAACCCGCCCGGTGATTTGTCCGGTATCGCATAGACGCAAGCGGGCCCCCTGCTCCTTGAGCAAAGCGTGTGCGACCGGCAAATTCCGCCCAGTTTCCCCACGGTCGCCTGGTTCTAAAAGAGCCTTCATCGCGGTTGCTTCAATCGGAGGGCCATTGTTTTGAATTGCCAAAATCCAGGCTTCTTGGGTCAGCCGGGTACTCAACCAGACGGTTGGAGCCTCTGCAGCCAAAACACTATAGCGCACCGCATTAATCAAAACGTGGCTGATGGCATGAATCAGCATATAGGGATTCCCCTCAACCGCCTGCTCCAGATTGCCCAAGGACTCATCGAAATGGACCTGCTCAAATACCTCGGGGCGCTGGTCCGCCCGCACTCGGCGCATTGCCCCATCAAGCAAGGCGCCAACGCGCAATTCTTCTCGAATTTTACCATCCACCTCGGCCAGTCCACGCATTTCGTCAATCACGTTGGCCGCAACATTGGAACCAGACGAAACAATATCGAGGTTCTTCCTGATATCGTCGAATTGCGCCTCAATATCGGCTACCACTTTCTGACCTTCGGGAGTGTCTGGTGCTCCCTCCAGCAGCCGGTCCAGAACCTTCTTTAAAGACTCAAGATGCTGCGAGGAACCGTCTGCCCCCAAACTCACGTAGTTCAGCGGGTTATTCAGTTCATGGGCAACATTTGAAAAAATATGAATTTTCGTCTTCAAGGCACCGCTTAACTCGCGTTCCAACCGCGAGGACTCTACCTGAGCTTTGATTTTCTCCAAGTTGTCCTGCCGAGACTTCTCCACCTGCTTAAATGCCAAGGTCGATTGAGCCGCCAACAAGTAACTTTCCACCAAAACGAAAATCCCAAAACAGTATGTGGTCCAATACCCACTGCCCTGAAATCCGTGAGCGAAAAACATATCGTGGGTTGCACCGAGCGCTAAGACCACACAACCAAACAAACCGACCCACGCATAATTTCGACGCCGCAAGACGCAGTATCCCAGATAAATGAGTGTCGTTAAGATCTGCCCA
>CAZZDT010000593.1:0-3465 GCA_964652435.1 uncultured Bdellovibrionales bacterium | reverse complement strand
AGGGCCGCGAGGAGGGCATGGATGCCCTTGAGGCAACCCGTTACACGCTGCTCAAGAATTTACAGCCAACCATTTTGACAAGTATTTCGACCAGCATTGGTTTTTTTAGCTTTTCAACATCGACTTTGAAGAGCCTGGCTACGCTGGGGGTGGTAGCCGGTCTGAGTGTGTTGCTGGCGTGGTTCTTCACCTATTTTGTCTTGGGTCCTTTGCTGGTGTTGGCCCCTATGGGACAGACAAAACGGGGTGCAGACACCTCCAATCGCTACAAGCGGCGTTCCGAGCAATTCACAAATTTCCTGGAGCGCTTTAGCAAGCCCATTTTCTTTACCTTTGTGGTGCTTGCTCTCTTGTCGACTTTTGCATCGACCAAGAACTCAGTGAATGCAGATCCCTTTAAGTATTTTGCGCCAGGTTATCCCGTTCGCGATGCGAATGATTTTCTGGTGAAGAGTATGGGAGGAACCGGTGGTTTCAACTTGGTCATTCGAGCTGGCGAGGAAGAGGGCGTAAAAGACCCCGCGTTTTTGGCGAAAGTGGAAGCCTATCAGGCATGGGTTGAATCTCTTCCCTATGTTCGCCAGGCTGTTTCAATTCTCGATATTTTGAAGGCGACCAACCGCTCTTTGCATGGGGATAAGCAAGAATACTTTAAGATTCCCGATACCAGAGAAGCAGTGAGTCAGGAGCTGTTTCTCTACACCATGAGTTTACCGCAGGGGATGGATATCAACCATCAAGTGACTGTGCGTAACGACGCTATGCGGGTCACGGTGCTGTGGACCATTGTTGATTCGGAAACCTATCTGAAAGAGCGTGATGTGATTCTAGCCAAGGGCCAAGCACTGGGTCTGGATGTGGTGGCTGTTGGTAAAGGCGAGATTTACCAGAGTATGAATTCTTATGTGGTGGAATCATTCATTCGCTCCATCAGTATTGCCATGGTGCTGGTGACCATTTTGCTGATGGTTGTTTTTCGCTCGGTTCGGATTGGCTTGATTGCACTTGTGCCCAACTGCCTGCCTCTGCTTTTTGGCGGAGCTTATTTCTTTCTCTTCCAAAAGCCGTTGGACATTGGAACGGTCTTGGTGATGAGTGTGTGCTTGGGCATTGCCGTAGACGACACCATTCACATTCTAGCCAATTACAATCGGTTGATTCGCCGGGGCCTTGGGCACCGAGATGCACTGGTTGAGCTCTTCTCACATACCAGCCCAGCGTTGATTGCAACCACCATCATTCTAGCCAGTGGTTTTGGAACGTTGGCGTTCGCTGATTTTATTCCGAATATGTATTTTGGAATCATGACCGCACTTATTTTAACGACGGCCCTGGTGACGGACTTGTTCTTTTTGCCCTTGATTCTGGAGCGAATGGGCTTCAAAAACCCGCAGAAGAGCTAAACACAGGTCCTTACAATTCTTAAAGCCTAAACCCTCGCACGCGCCGCTTTGCCTGAGCTAGACTGCGATTGCTCGTGGGCACATCAAAGGGGAGCGCATTGTTTGGTTTAGCGATTGGATTGGTCATTCTGGTACTGGTTTTCTGGCCTATGCCCGGCAATGGAAAAGCCAATATCCGAAAGCCAGATACTTCCTTGCCCGATGACAGCGCTGTCGATTTTGAGAAGCTTCTGAAAGATACATGTCCTGCCACCGGCGACCGTTATCTTGTGGTTGGCACGGGGTTTCTTGGCAGTAAGCTTATCCACGCACTTTTGCTCCGCGGCGAGAAGCATGTGCGGGCCTTTGATATCGATCCCAATGCTTTGGCGTCGGAGCTTCGCGACCATCCAGCTCTAGAATACATTCAAGGCGATGTAACCAAGCTCGCAGATATTCAGGCGGCGTGCCGCGGTATTGATACGGTTTACTGCACCTTTGCGATTATTCGCTATTTTGAAAGACTGCCGGTTTACGCAGACCTCTCAGAGCGCATCAATGTGGGTGGTACCGACAGGGTGTTGGAAGCATGCCAAGCCGAGGGTGTGAAACGTTTGGTGCATACCAGCACGTCCAACGTGTGCGCGGCACCAACCTTGGTGACCATGGAGATGTCGGAGGAGAGCCCCTACGTGAACCGGTCCAACAGCCCGAATCATTATGGCTGGACCAAAGCATTGGCCGAGCAGCGGGTGTTAGAGGCCAATGGCAAATGCGGCATGGTGACGGGCAGCATTCGGCCTTGTTCTGGGATTTTTGGACGCCGCGATAAAATGAATTTGGAGCGTTTGTTCAAAGACCGGCAGGCCATGATGGTGAAGCCGCGCGCTTATATGGATTATGTGTTTGTGGACAATGTGGCCTGGGGACATCTGCTGCTTGAGCGAGCCATGCAAGATGGCAAGGAAGCTGTGGCCGGACATGCCTTTTGTGTGGGCAATGAAGAACCCATGAGCAGTGAAGACTTTTATTTCACCGCCAAGGCATTCGTTCCCGATATCAAAATCAATTATATGCCCTTTGTGTTTGTGCGCTTATTAGCGCATGGGGTGGAAACCATGCAGCGCATGATTCCGTTTAAGCTTACGCCAGACAAAGTAGGGGATTTGGCGATTTGCTCACCGGCTATGCTCGATACATGCATGAGCTATGTGTTTAAGAGCACCAAGGCGAAAGATGTGCTGGGCTATCGCCCCATCTATACCGTTGACCAAGGCATTCAAAAGTCTTTTCGTGAATACGAGGCCGGTGTGATTTTGCCAGCCATCGACTCCTGATCTTTAAGCTCCAATGTTTGGCAAAAACTGTGGGCGAGGGCTAAGAGCCTCTTGTCAGTGGCTGGACCCGGGCACATTGCGCTGCTAGATGATGGTCCCTGGCTCTTGGGCTCGTATGGAGGCAGTCATGTTTGAAGGTAGTTTGTTTGTAAGTGGTGCCCTTATGGGTTCCATGGTCTTTTTCGCTGCGGTCATCGCGCCTTTGGTTTTTCAGGTTTTGGAGCCGGAGCAAGGCGGTGCCTTTTTACGTCGAGTTTTTCCACGCTTTTATCGATTTGGTTTGGTGGTTGCATTGATTGCCGCTGGCTTGGCTTTTCAGGCTGTTCCTTTGGCGGCGCTTACTTTTGGTTTGGTCGGCGTGGCGTTTTTGCTGAGTGATCAAGTTTTAACCCCAGCTATCAACCGGGCTCGAGATGCAAATCTTGGGGGCGACGAAGCCGCGGGTAAACGCTTTGATATGCTTCACAAACTCAGCGTTCGGATCTTTAGCGTTCAAGCCTTAGCGGTCGTGGTTGGGTTTGTGATGCTCGTGCGTCACACTTCTTAGTGTGCTTAAGGCACAACCCAGTGGCCTTGCCATTCGGTCTTCCAGGTAAACTGAGCGCGTTTGTGTTTGGGTCGCCCCAGCTTCAGCCAATCCATCTTTTGGGCTGCGCAGCGAATCACGCCAAAGTTCGCTTGTTCTAGTTCCGCGATAAATTCGAAGTCCTCAGCCGCTTCAATGGTTGTGCTTGGTGCGCTGGACG
>CAZZDT010000592.1:0-3466 GCA_964652435.1 uncultured Bdellovibrionales bacterium | reverse complement strand
CCAGGTTACGGTCAAAAGCGATAACCGCTTCTTGCATCCCCTGCAAAACGGCACCAAATTGGTCGCGCTCTTGCGCAAGTGTTTTAACCACCGTTTCCAAATCTTCCGACATTCTATCGATAGACTGAGCGAGAAGACCAAACTCATCGCGGGTGTCAGACTCGGTTCGGCTTTCAATGGCGCGGCTCGACAACGTCCTGACATTGTTTACCAGACGCTGAAGTCTGCGGGATATCACCTGGGATGCAACCGAACTAAGCAGCAAAGCAAGAAGCAATGCTAAAAATGCCGCAACCAAGAGCAGGCTCTCTATCTGAGCCTCCAACTCACTTAGATCCTGCAGCGGCATCGCCACACGGACCCAGCCATCACCATCTTCGCGCTCGTAGCGCAAAGCCATATAAAGCATGTCGGTTTTCAGAGTCGCACTGTAACGCTGGGCCTGACCCAGCTCGGTGCCTTGGGCGGCCAGGCACTCCGGCCGTTTCCCGTGGTTTTCCAATTTGGAAACTTCATCGATTTTAAGTTTCGAATCCCCCAGAACGGTGCCATCGCCGCGAATAATCGTTACCCGCAATGACAATGCTTCACCCATCCGGTCGGCCAATGCATCAGCTTGAGAAATATCCACAAGATGGGGCGTCAAAAACACAAATTCACGAACCGCGCGCACATGCTCAGCCAGCTTTGTTTCGATGCCTCGCTCTAAACGGCTTTCCAATTGTTTCTGAAGCCAGACCCCCGTGGCGAAGAGAACCGCCAAAACAGCCACAAAGGTGCCAAGCACCAATCTACCACGAAAGCCCAGGTTCAAGAGGTCGCTCCAGCAATTGAGTCTTTCATGCGGTAGCCCACGCCTCGAACCGTTTCAATGTAGGAACCGGCCACGCCCAATTTCTCTCGAAGTCTTTTCACATGGGTGTCAACGGTGCGGGTTGTTATGGCAACCTGATAACCCCAAACATCGTCGAGAAGCTTATCTCGACTTTGAACCCGGCCCCGGCGTGACAAAAGCGTATCTAAAAGTTTAAATTCCAAGGCAGTTAAGACAATTTCTTCGTCCCCAACCCAAACGCGATGCGCTTCGGCATCAAATGCCAAAATACCAAACTTGATTTTAGACTCTGCATTTGTTGCGGCAGATTTGCTTCGCTTCAAACGCGCACGCACCCGCAGCATCAATTCTCTTACACTGTAGGGTTTAACCACATAATCATCAGCGCCCACCTCAAAGCCAACAATGCGGTCAATCTCTTCACCCTTGGCGGTCACCATCAAAATAGGCACACCCTGCGTTTGCGGCGCGCCCCGAAGTTTTCGGCACACTTCGGTTCCCGAAATGTCAGGCAGCATCAAATCCAGTAAAATAAGATCCGGCACGGGCTCTTGCCAGGCCAACTCCAAGCCGCCCTCACCCGTTAAAGCACTCCGAGTTTGATAACCTTCCTTCTTGAGATTGTACTCAAGCATGGAAACCAAATCGGGCTCATCTTCGATAATTAAAACAAGTGCTGACATAGTGGACACCTTATCATGGATATTGTGACAGCTTGATGACGATGCTTTCTAGCCGCTTCGCAACGTTGCTCAATCACCCCCATTTATTACGGGCAAAACCAGGAAGGGTCCACCCTGACGCGATCGATAAAGATCCCCCGACCCCGGTCGACCAGACGTTCAAAAATCCAGTTCCCCGTGAAGACGACAAAGACCCTGGGAAATCCCTCTAAACTCCTATTTTTAATAAACAATCTCGTGGTCCAAATAACCCATACCAAAGCGCAATGGCTCGCCGTGAATCAGGCCAAAATCTTTGTCACACAACTGTCACCAAAACCTCACGGTCTCGACCTTGATTGATTGACTTGCCTGGACTTAAAAACAGACAACCTAAAGCAGAGAGTTAATGAATATGACCGGAAAAACAGATGTACAAAATTCCGAGACTGCTTCCCAGCCCCAGGGAAACGTCCAACAAACCGAAATTGCTTCCGAAGAAAAAGCGAATCCCTATCAAATATGGCTAAACCTTCTAGTCGTAGCGCTTTTACTCTACATCTTCCTCGTCGGAATCACATGCCTGAGCTCTGGTGTTAAAGGGCTTGGTAAAGGCGTCATGGATGAATACATGGGCGCCAACATGAACCCCATGCTTGGATTACTGGTTGGTATCCTTGCAACTACCTTCGTACAAAGTTCATCCGTCACCACCGCATTGATTGTTGGTGTTGTTGCTGCTGGCCAGGTATCTGTTTCTTCGGCCATCCCCATGATTATGGGAGCCAACATTGGTACGACCGTCACCTCAACCATTGCCAGTCTCGCCAGTGCCACCCGAAGCGGTGAATTCAAACGCGCATTCGCAGCAGCTACCTGCCACGACTTCTTCAATGTCCTCTCGGTCATCACCATACTCCCATTAGAACTCATTACCCGAGCCATGACCGGCGGCGGCATTCTGGAAAGAGCTTCTGAGTTCATTGCCAAGCTCACCACCGACGCATCTGCAACAAAATACAAGAGCCCCATCAAAGCCTCATTCAAAGCCGGTTCAAAGGTTGTGAAGTCAGGGGTTGAAATGCTCAGCGACAACCCCAAAGTGGTTACCTCACTTCTGGCCCTGGCTGGCTGTGTCATTATTTTCGTTGCACTCACTCTGATTGTTAAAGTCATGCGCGGCCTGGTTTTGGCGCGAATGGAAAAATACCTCAACCGTTTCCTTGGTTCAGGTGGCCCCGTGGGAATGCTTATCGGTGCAATCCTGACCATTATGGTTCAGTCATCATCCATCACCACATCGGTTATGGTGCCTCTGGCCGGAGCCGGCGTTGTCACCATTGCCCAGATTTATCCAGTCACCCTTGGTGCAAACCTGGGAACCACAGTCACCGCACTTCTGGCTTCCATGGCCATCTCTGGAGAAGCAGCTTTTGCGGCAAGACAAATTGCTATGGTGCACCTCTGCTTCAACTTATTGGGCATTTTAATTTGGTATGTTCCCAATAAACTGCGAAACATTCCTTTGAATATGGCACTGAGAATGGCTGAATATGCTGGTCATTCGCGTAAGAAAGCGGCCGCCATGGTCTTCTCATTTTTCTATATCGTGCCCGCAATCATTTTCTTAATCTCGAAACCATTCTAAACTCGAACAGAGCAAACTGAATCTAGGAGTAACACCATGTGGAAAGAACTTTTCCAGGTACTCAGCGACAACAACCCTGTTGAACCCATGACCCAAGAACTCATGCAAATGCTTGAGATCACCAAAGAGATGTCCAGCCTCGTGCACGAGCACGTTTTTGACCAGGACTTTGGCGTGGACCAACGGGCCGCCATCTACAAGCTGGACATCAAGGTCAACAAGCTTGAGCGCTCTATCCGCAAGCGCGTCATCACACACCTCAGCGTATCTCACGACCATGTTTCTTATTGCTTGCTCTTGATGTCACTCATCAAAGATGCA
>CAZZDT010000591.1:0-3481 GCA_964652435.1 uncultured Bdellovibrionales bacterium | reverse complement strand
CGCCGCCGCCGCCGCCGCCACGACGACCACCGCCGCCGCCACGGCTGCGCTCATGTGCTTCGTTAACGTTCAATGTACGGCCATCAAGTTCAGAACCGTTCATTTGCTCAATTGCAGTGTCAGCCGCACCTGCTTCACTGAAAGTTACAAAACCAAAACCACGGCTACGGCCAGTGTCTCGGTCAGTAATAACTTTAGCGTCGGTAACTTCGCCGTGCTGTTCGAAAGCCATACGAAGACCGTTATCATCTGTGTTCCAGCTTAGGCCACCCACAAACAATTTCTTGGACATTTCTCTCTCCTACTGCGCTGGTTCATTCCCAGCCAATCTAAATTCGCGAAAATTTCTCGGGAACCGAGCAACACGCGAGGGTAATGTTTGCCCTCTGCCGGTGTTGACGTGTTTTACAGCTTAGAGGCAGCAAATGCTCAACTCGGTACGAAGACTCTCAGGTGTTGGAGTACCCAAGTTTTGAAAAAGGTTCAACAGCAAATGCCGAAACATCGGACAGCTCATCCGGCTTTCAATACCCATGATCTGGGAGCATAATTCAAAACCTGGTGAAGCGTTGCGATTGCCTTATTTATCTATCGGTTAAAAATGGAAACCCAAGGTCAAAGCCAGGACCGAAAAGGCACTTAATTCAATAAAATCAGCAACTTAAAGGCTTCTCTCGTGAGGTAAACAAAACCAATGCAAGCAAGCTTATAACATCTCTCAGTTTTCTCCCTTAAGGAACATGTTCAATCCACAGCACTCTTATTGTCCTTTGAATAAATCAAGCGCAGCGCCCTCGAATCGACAGGCCTCCTATTTCCCCTTAGAATCAAAAGGCAGATCTTGCAGTTCTAGATCGGGGGAAGTTTCTTGAGCAGTTCAGAAGTAGATTTCACTCTGCAAAACCAAGACAGTCACAGTGACGGCATGCGAAGTGCTTTTCATACAAGACAAGTCAATCCCTTCGAAACCAATACCCCCTGGACGCTCAAAGAAACTCTACTCTTCTTTCCTATGCTACCGGTATTGGTGATTCGCCTGCTGATGCTTGGCACAGCATTTGGACTTGCCAGCTGCTTTGTACTCTTGGCGGGTATCCTTCCTAAACGTTTTCAACGCACAGCCATTTTACCGCTCAAGTGGTGTTCACGCTGGGTACTTTATTCATTTGGGTTTTGGTGGATCGAGGAAGAAGGACTCGAAGAAAACAGTACAACCGAAGTAGGTATCATTTGCGCCGCTTCCCACAGCAGTTTGCTGGATGTCTTTTATTATTCCTACCGCTGGCTGCCCTCGTTTGTGGCCAAGCGTGATATCCAAGATATGCCACTGATCGGTTGGTTCGCCGAAATCCTGAATTCAGTATTTATTGACCGGCACGCCGATGCGCGAACCAAAGCTGAATACAAAGCCCGCATCGAAGCCATTGCCGAAGATGCAAAGGCTCCCCCAGTCCTTATTTTTCCTGAAGGTACATGCACCAACGGCAAGTCGCTGATTACCTTCAAACGCGGTGGCTTTGAGCCCGGGGTTAAGTTGCTGCCGGTCTGCATGCAATACGAGTCAGAAATGAATCCAGCGTCGGTTGGACGCAACAGCCATGTACTCTTTTTATTAAGAGTCATGATGCAATGGAGCAACAAACTCAGGGTACAGGTACTGCCTGTTTACACCCCAACGGAAAAAGAAAAAGAAGATGCTATCCTCTTCGCCGAGAACGTTCAGAACTTGATGGGCGAATCGATGGGTATCCCAAAAACAAAACACTCCTTGGCCGATATGTTTTTCTATCAGCAAGTTGTAGACAAAGAATTACCCGATAAAATTTTTCAATTTATTTTTGCCGACCTCTACGACTATTTCCTACTTCGCAACCGAGAAGAGCGAAGAGAATTTCGCAAGCTCTTGATGCGCTTGCTTGATAAATGGAAGTGGGTCGACCAGAACAACGATGGAAACATCTCCCGTGAGGAGTTTCTAGGTTGCGCAAAACAAGCAGGTATCAGCGAAGCCATTGGCGGAGCGATATTTGAGCAATTCGATATTCTAGGAAATCAAAGTGTTGATTTTCTAGAACTCGCAACGGCGTGTTTCGAGTTATTACGCTTGGCTGAATTTGTCGTCTACGAAAATCCCGATGGAATCGGTCCCCGTGAAATTCGCGATGCCTATCGTTTCTACCGGGGAAGTCTTGGTGGAGTATCCCGCGACAGTGTAGAGACTTTACTTAAATCAACCGCCGGGCTCGATATTCCCGAAACAACACTGGACTCCTATTTCCCCGACAATGGAGAATTCTCAGTGATTGGCCTCCAAAAATTTTCGGAGTTTTACGTGGCCGAAAAAAATTACCTTAAGCTCCCATTTGCAGTGGCGAGTGTTCTCGTCAACCATGTGCTCGAAATCCCGGAAATCGCTCAACTGCCTCAGGAAAAGCTTCCTCAAAAAAACTAAATAGGCACTTTAAATTTGAGAACCTATCCATCCCCATCTGCGGGCTCCTTGTCACGCTATACCCCTCAAAAATAAGAGAAAGTTCCAGCAAAGCACCAAATAGAGTGGCTCATCGGTATGGCGGTCCCAAGTCTACTCGATAAAAGGGACAAAGGTCGCATTGTGTTCTATGCTTAAGAGGGTTAATCCGCACTCAACGCTCAGTGTATCGAGCGAAGTGGATAAGGGGAGACAAAGTGAAGCAAATCATCAGACTATGCAGTGCCACTCTCATCATGAGCCTCGCCATGCTCGGATGCAAAGACGACGCCTTGGTTCAAGTCACCACACTGACCGTGAGCTTACCAGCCACTGCCACCGCGGAAGCGGGTTGGTCATTGATTGAAGTATCCATCACCCAAGACGGCAATACCCAAAGCATCACTTTGTCGGAACAGGCTACTTCACTCACCGTGCCCATCGCCAACAGTACCGAAGTAAGCGTCTCCACCGCAGCCGCTCAAGTTATCGGTGGCAACTCTGTGGGCTGGTATACAAGCACCCAAGCCTTTGACCCTTTAGGCGGTATCAATACGCTTGAGATTCAAAACACTGCCTCCCCACAAAAAGACGCTAACTTTGAACCCCTACTCTATCATGCCGAAGCCGAAACCAATGTTGCGTGGAGCCGCAATCTGGCTATTTTGTTTGTAGACTTAGCCACCGGATTTACCACCAGCCCTGTTTTCAAAACCAATCAAGATCTGAACATGCCAGTTGGCGTAAACTGGGTAGCAGTCTTTGTAGACGAAAGTCATTACGGAACTGAAATTGATACTTACAGCAGCAACATCGCTGAAATCGTTGCCTACCATAACAGCATCGTTTCGAGCTCCGAGGGACTTGTCTTCTTTGACCATGATGAAGGCTTGGTACTGAACTCTACTGGCGGCGTGAGCATGGATGTTCAAGGGCTTGTTGGCTACGACGCAGATAGCCAGAGCGGCCGGCTTGCTCTCGTGGGTGGGCAAGCACCCAGCGTCTCTACCA
>CAZZDT010000590.1:0-3484 GCA_964652435.1 uncultured Bdellovibrionales bacterium | reverse complement strand
GCTAATGCAAGATAGGACACTTTGTGGCCCCCAAAAGGAAAAGGTGTTTAGTCAAAATGCGAATGGCGGAGCGAGAGGGATTCGAACCCTCGGTACCTTGCGGTACACACGATTTCCAATCGTGCACCTTCGGCCTCTCGGTCACCGCTCCAGGTGACGGCCCGGCTACTCGGCACCCCGACATCTTCGCTACCGTTGCTTCCTTCCGGACCTGGCGGATTTTACGAAGAGCGGCCACCGAGACCGGACCATCATAAACAGACGCATATTGCGTGAATCAAATTGTCATTCTCAACACTCGGCGCGCGTTACGCCGGGTGAGTTGGCTTGACTAACTCAAAACCACCTCAAAGATCCAGCCTCAAATTACGAAGCCGGGCAGCGTGTCTAATGCAACCAGACCAGAAAAACAAGCCAAGACAGACGAGTTAGGAGTCTTTTCGCTTTGCCCGAAGGGCCCTGAAAAAATTGGATAATATCTCAGAGCACTGAGGCTGTAGGATCCCGCGCGTCACCTCAGGCCGGTGATTGAGCCGCTCATCCTCCACGATATTAAGGATACTGCCGCACGAGCCCGCCCGTGGATCGGAGGCTCCAAAGACAATTCGATCCAAACGGCTGTTCACGATGGCCCCGGCACACATGGGACAAGGCTCCAAAGTCACGTAGAGCGTGCAGTCGATCAAGCGCCAGCGGTCCAAGTGCTCAGCCGCCTCGGCGATGGCCAAAAGCTCGGCGTGAGCCAATGGATCCTTGTTTAATTCTCGTAGGTTATGGGATTTCGCAATCAGCTGTCCGTTATGGACAACCACCGCTCCAACCGGAACTTCTCCCTTTTGAGCAGCCGCTTCAGCCTCTTGTAGAGCAACCTGCATCCAGCGCTCATCTTCCTCGAGTCTTTGCGTCATGGTGAGCTCCCGTTCATCAACAAATGGCTATCTGACAAACTTGGATTATACTTGTTCGTAAGATGTCGCAACGGATCCTCATATTGGTCAGTCTGATAGCAAGTGGCTGCCTTCCCGCCGTGGAAAAGATGCCTTGGCCCGCCCCGGCAGACTATTCCCAGGGCGGAACCATGCTACCTCAAGATCTTGCGCCAAAGGATACCTCGGGCAAAAACGGGCAAGCCATCGTAGAAAGCAGCCCCTCGAAAACAAAAAACAAAGTCGAGGAAAATTGGGTAACCCCCCAATGGATTCGTTTCCACCCCAAACGCAACCTAAAACCCACGTCCATCAGCCTCGATTGGCCCCTTGCCGCCACCGGGATTACCAGCCTCTATGGGCCACGGCCTGATCCCCTCGAAAAACGCATGGGCTTTCACTACGGCGTCGACATGTCCGCAGAATACGGGACCGTGGTCCAGAGCTCGGCCGCCGGACATGTGGTTCATGCCGGCTGGAGCGGCGGGCACGGAAGACGAGTCGTGATTCAACACATCGCGGGTTACCGAACAAGTTACAGCCATCTGTCACAAGTTACCGTGGTTGCAGGCACCTGGATCGACTCTGGACACCCCATTGGAAGGGTGGGTAACAGCGGACGCAGCACCGGCCCTCACCTGCACTTAGAGATCACACGTTTTGGGGAGCATCTCGACCCGCTGGATCTATTGGGCACCGAGCTTTCAACAGATTAAGAACGCCTTAACGTCCCTTCTTTTTTGCCGCCAATCGCTGAGCCTGCTTTGCCAAAGCTTGAGGCACACCCTTAGACTTGGCCACAGTTCTCACATCCGCAGCTCTAAGCAAATTCAAGAAACGCATCGCAACAGCCAAAGGCGTCTTCGGGTTATAAACCAACGCTAATTTCACCGGATATGGCCGAACCATTTCCCGACTGTTGCTGATGATTCGAATGACTTCATCACACAAACTTCTATTTTGCGCCGCAGATAAAACCTCGGCTTCCGACAAACGGGGATTGCGAACCGCTGCTGCGGCCACAACTCGGTTGGAATCGCGAATCAAAATAGTTCGGGCTTCGCGGTTTCCTTTAAGTGCCAAAGCGACTTTCTGCGCTGCTGTGAGCTGAGCTACCAGCTTAAGCATGGGAATCCGGCGTTCTTCTTCTTGCTCTGTCTCCGAGCCGTCTTCTTCGGTGAAGTCCCCAATTTCCGGCGGTAACTCTACCTGCTCGGCAAAACTGGCCATTTCCGTGACCGAAAGCCTGCTCATAGCCTGAGCAAATTCCGGCATTTCATCATAGATGACCCCCGAACGAACCAAAAAGTCGAACATCCGGTCTAAACTGGCTCGCGGCAGTGCACCGTTTTTACGTACTTCCGAGATGATGGCCTCAGAACGTAAACACCTCTCCTGGTTGCCGATGACAATCTCCGCCAAAGATTCGGAAAGGCCGGCGGCCACACTGGCAATGACATCATCAGGTGTTTTTTGATTCAGCAGAATCTTTTCCAGCAGAGTTTCACGCTCTTTTAAGTGAGGCGTAGCAATAGACAAAGCCGCCGCAGGCAGCTCTGCTTCCAAGGCAGGTGCCAAAAGGTCCTCGGGCAATTTACCCAAACTGGCAACAGCGGCTTGCGCCAAGCCCTCATTGGAATCAATTGAAAGCCCACAAAGAACGATGAAGAGTTCACGAGGTGGCAAGGGAGCCATACCGCGTGCTGCCATCATTCGGGCCGGACCACCTGATGGATCAAGATGTTTTCGGTACTGCTCCGAAAGGCTTTCTAATAACTCAGCCTGACTCATCGAGCCGCACCTCCTCGATTACGTTCACTGATGAGGCGAAGACCAGAAAGTGTCAGAAACTCATCCACTTCTTCAATGGATTGTGAGTGGCCCGCGATAAGTCTCGCGACCCCACCGGTTGCAATGACACGCATTGAAAAGTCTAGCTCGTCTCTCATCCTGGCAACCATACCATCAACAAGGCCCACATACCCGTAAAGAATACCCGCCTGCATGCTGGTCACGGTCGTTTTCCCAATGGCAGATGGTGGCAACTCCAAGGCTACTCGCGGCAATTTCGATGCATTTTGGTAGAGTGCTTCGGTGGAGATATGAACGCCGGGGGCAATCGCCCCACCCATGTATTCACCCTTTGGGGAAACCACATCGAAGGTCGTCGCGGTGCCAAAATCAACGATGATAACACCGTGCTCACCGTCACCCTCGTCTTTGTATCGTTCAAACCCCGCAACACCATTCACGATTCTGTCCGCACCCACTTCTCTTGGATTGTCATAAAGAATAGGCATGCCGGTCTTCACGCCAGGGCCCACCACCACGGGCTCAATCTTTAAGCGCTCCCTGGCCATGTCGCCAAAAACGCGAGTCAAAGGTGGGACCACACTGGCCAGCACCACTTCATCAATGGCCTCGATGGCAATGCCTCGGTCATGCAAAACTTCCCGAAGAAGTACCCCCACCTCATCGTGGGTGCGACTGCGACCACTGGAAAGTCGAAAATGATGGCAAAGCTGCTCACCTTCAAAAATTCCAAAAACAGTCTGAGT
>CAZZDT010000589.1:0-3485 GCA_964652435.1 uncultured Bdellovibrionales bacterium | reverse complement strand
CTGCTAGATGAAGAAGGTTTTCAATCCACTCTGAAAAATAGGGTGTAGAGTGTAGAGTCTTGCATTGGGAGCGGATGCTGTCATGTTGTCCCTCCCGGTGCAAGGTTCTTTCTTTGTCTTGGAGCTTTCCTTGTACTTGTATTCTAGGGAAGTCTGTCTCTTTTAGAATTTTCCAGAAGGAAAAGGAAACCAGTGAAATTGGCAGAAGCATCTTTCAAAGATGTTTTTCACCTCAATTCACTTCATTTCAACTCAATTTAATTTACCATGAAAAAGAAGTCCTATTATTACAAGCCTAGGGCGCGTACCCTAGAAGGGTTCCCGCGTACTTCAGAAGTCCTTCGAGGGCATCCGCCTTTGTATGAAGCGTTTTACGAAGGCTTCCAGGAGACTACGATTCATCACCTATACCCAGAAGACTTTTCAAGACGTGTCGTTCAAATCCATGATATGTACGGTTATCCCATTCCTTTTGCAGGAATTCCAGTCTTATCTAAGGTTGGAAACTATAAAGGACGCCGACTTCCCATGAAGAGGTTTAGCATGTTTCAGCCAGATTCTGAAAAACCTTCTAAGGGCGTCATCTCGCAGTTTAAAAGCAAGGTTAAGTTCGAACTTTACAAACGTCAGGATGGTCTTTGTGGGACTTGTGGACAGTCTTTGCATTTCAACATCAAGAAGGATGGCAGTCTTTCGGATGGAAAGCGTAAACTTAAATCGGATGTGCTGAAAACCTGTTCGCTGGAGATTGACGCCACCAAAGAAAAGGTTCTCGGAGTCTTGACTCATCCTGATTCACGATGCCGTGGGCTTTGGGGAACTCCGGTCGTAGAAAAAGAACACATCTCTCATGCGCAAAAGTTTCCACGAGGAACCTTTGTCCAAAGTCTGATAGTTCGTCAGAAGTACTGTTTCGATCGAAGCCTCCCTTTCCGTCCACTTTTTCGTAAACATTCTCTTGGTAAGGACACACTCTATGAAGTCAAGCCTGATCAGGGTTCTTGCCACACTTTCTATGGGAACCATTATACCCCAGTGTTGTGTACTACTGGTGACTATCGAAAAATGTGGCTCAAGACGAATCCGAAAAAGAGAGGATTTTTGGGTCCGCCCCAGGATTATACGTCGGAGGCAGTTCGTGCGACGGCACCCGATCTTTGGCATTCTTACGTTAGAGTTGCCAATACAGGGTGGTCTTTGGGGGTGATTCCTTCGAGTTGGTTTCTACGCTATCAGGTACCTCCAGGTGTTCTCTCACTAGATGTCCTCCTGGATAAGATGGCAGCCAAAGATCTTGCGGAAGAAGATGAGAAGCATTATCTCTTTGATTCTTTATGGGATTGTCTTGAAGGTGAGATTCATTTAAAAAACCCAGCAAAGCGTTACCATAGCGGTAAGAATGTTTATGAATGGTTATCCGGTGGGGTGGCCATTTTGCTTTATTACCGTATGTGCCTAGATCATCTTGAGGGTCATATGACTCCAGCAGACTTTGAAAAACGAGTTCTCTTTCATCAAAGGGGAGCTGAGTGAAAGGTTTGCAAATCAATGAGAGATCATCTCAAAACCAAAGTAGGATACCTTTCATTGGATTGCTCCTGGGGTTTAGGAGTGTTGGATATCTTCTTGGGTATTCTTTCTTTTTAGACTCCAGAAAGGCCTTTCAGAGGGTAAAAATAGGCTGGTACCCCTTAAACGCCCTTTTTTTAGCCCTTTTTACGGTCTATAGAAATGTCAAAATGAACTAAAGTGTGTATTTTGGTGTTTTTTGCATCTTTTGAAAATCATGATTACTTTGGACAATTTCAATCACTCTAACGATGAATTCATATTCAGACAAGAGTTCCATCATTTCTGATTCCAACGAGATTTCGTGGATTGGATGGTTTTTTATGGGTCATCCTTGATTGAGGGTCTTTTGGAGTAGGAGAAGGCACCCCTTTCCCCATCTATGCTACTAGAGAGTTCTGTTTCATTGAATCCTAATGGTACACATTTTAGTGCTAGAGTTCCTTGAAACCTTCAATATCAGCTCCATTCGACCGGATAGCTCAGTGGTAGAGCGGCTGTCTTACAAGCAGCCGGCCGGGGGTTCAAATCCCTCTCCGGTCATACCATGGTTTCTGTACGAACCCATCGTGGTCCCTTTTCGGTACCGTACCTCCTTTTTGGACATTTCAGCCTGTTTCCTGGTATTTTCTGGGTAGGCCTGCGATTCCAGAAAGAAGGTAGAAGAAAAGGATGAAGACCTGGTGTTCGTTCGATTCCAGAATCCATGACAAGATGAGGACTTCCTTTCCAACTTTGTGCAGCATCTTTGCTTCAATCTTCGGTTGGACGCTATTTCCAAAGGTTGCGTGTTCTTTCAGAGAGCATGCGTCCAAGGATCAGACCTGGGAAAGCCTTCTTTTATGAAACGAACAAATCATGACTCGTACTGAACGTATGCACCTTGAGTTTGCAGAGTCTCTTCACAGCATGTTGCCCAGCGCCATTGAGCGTAGCTACCTGTCTGGAGGAGAACTTTGTGTGGTGGTAGACAAATCTGCCCTTTTCGAGGTGATGACCTTCTTGCGCGATCATTCGACATGCCAGTTCAAGGCCCTGGTGGACATCGTTGGAGTAGATTACCCAGAACGTGAAGAGCGTTTCGAGGTGCAATACCTTCTACTAAGTCTTACCTACAACTTCAGACTACGTTTGAAGACCACCACCGACGAGTTGACTCCGTTGGATTCGGTGACTTCCTTGTACAGCGCGGCATCGTGGTATGAACGCGAGACCTACGACATGTTTGGTGTATTCTTCAGTAATCATCCAGATCTTCGTCGTCTTTTGACGGATTACGGGTTCGATGGGCATCCAATGCGTAAGGATTTCCCATTGACTGGGTATGAAGAGATTCGTTATGATGAAGCAGAGAAACGCATTGTGTCGGAGCCAGTGGAATTAGCCCAAGAGTTCCGTTCATTCGACTTCTCTTCATCATGGGACCAGATGCCTTCTTCGACGGTAATGGTTTCTGCGGACAACATTGAACAGTTGGATGGTTCTACCGAAGCTTCTGATACCGAGCCACAGGGCGAGGGCGAGAACCGATAGCAGGAGGAGACTCCTTCCTGATTCCTTTTTCAAGTTTTTCAGGTACGTAGGATCCCTGCTATTGTGCTCGTAGGAGCCATTCGCACGTTTTCTTTGGTGAAATCTCTGGTGGAACTGGGACCTAGGTCCTTTTTCCAAGGTTTTCTAGGGGAAGCTGCGATCCAAAATCTAGATGGTGTCGAATTCTTCTCTTTCCTTTACCGTTTTCTTCTTCCTCTCCAGGAAGGTCTAGAGAGCAAACATCGTTCATTGCAACGTTGTGCCTTGGTTAAGGAGTGAAGGAGGTGAGAAGGGGAATCGTCACACCATCATGACAATTGTAACATTGTGACACATGAGATCTAGATGGTCTAAGGCACCAGGACTTGATATCCTGAGTGCAC
>CAZZDT010000588.1:0-3486 GCA_964652435.1 uncultured Bdellovibrionales bacterium | reverse complement strand
CGTAGCACTCGTCAAGGTCGATGATTTTCGTTTTGAGATATCGGTCTGCCGCCACCACATAATTTTCTCGGCTGCGTCGTTCATAAACGTAGCTTTGAACTTGCTTGGCAAGCGGAACCCGAGAATCGGCTCCAACCTCCCCTGCCTTCGCCAATATAATTTGTGCTGCCTGAGAAACCGCACCTAAAAATGATTGGTCACAGGTGGGCGACTTCACACGGTTCTGAAGACTCCGTTCGGATATTTCTCGGGCGTGACTTGAGGTGAATGTGTTTAATGGTTTTTGAGAAAAGCCTGCCTCGGTTCGCGCCCACATTTCATGTGCTTTTTGGTCGGTTTCTTCAAAAGGGTCATCACCAAAATCTGAAAAGTCGCCATCGATAACCACGGATTGCTCATCCCATGGGGACTGCTCCAGTGGGGAGATCATCATTGCTGTATCGCCATCGTCCAAGCTCATGGCATCGTAACCGCTATTTGGCATGGCTTATTTCCTATGTTTCGAGTGAGCCCAGCAACGGAAATTTGAAGGTGGACACTAGATGAAACAATTTCCAGATGCAAGTCACTTGCATCTGGGATTTTGCCGAGCTGAGACGCTCAATGGCACGAGCTCTAAGTCTTTGCTAGAAGGCTCAGGCTGCCAAACACCCCAAAAGGTGTCACCACCGTTATCACCACAACCAACCAAGATCAGGCCCAGTAGAGCACTGCCGAATATGCGATTCATGTCGCCTCACAGATCCATTCTTTCCCAAAGCCAATCATGTCCCAAAACCCAGGAAGTATTTGTGCCCTTTTGGCCACAAAATCGCTCCACCCACATTCTTTTGTCAGAAACGGTGCCACCCCTGCGAAAGACTGGGCGGAGGTATTAACCATGAAAAGTTTTTGGATTGCAGATAGAAATCGCTCAGAAGTCGACACCCGAACGCCCCCGCGCGTCAGAGAGCTTCTGGCAAACTTGAGAGAGCCTCGAGAGGCGCTTCTCAACCACCCCATTTACACCAGTGTTGACAGCGAGGAAGAGCTCCATACATTTATGAGCTATCACATCTATGCTGTTTGGGATTTTATGTCCCTGCTCAAATCCTTGCAGCAGCAAATGAGTTGCGTCAGCGTTCCTTGGGTTCCAGTCGGTAATAAGCATCTACGCCGACTCATCAATGAGATTGTCGTCTCAGAAGAAACCGATGAAGATGGCCTTGGTGGCTACGGCTCACACTTCGAGCTCTACCTCGATGCCATGGACCAATGCGGCGCAGACAAAAAAGTGATTGAGCAAGTGATTGAAGGTGTTCGAAGTGGTCGCACCGCTCGCTCGAGTCTTGCCAGCGCAGGTGCCCCAATGGGTGCTCAGCAATTTTGTGACAATACATTTCGAGTCATTGAAACAGGCTCTGTTGCCGCAGTGGCAACAGCTTTTGCCCTAAGTCGAGAAGATGTGGTGCCGCTCATGTTCCAGCAAATCGTCGACGACCTACGGCTCAAAGAGATGGATGGCTATGACCGGTTTATCTATTATCTAGACCGTCACATCGCCGTCGATGCCGACACCCATGGCCCTATGGCTTTTGAGATGATTGACCAGCTTTGCGGCGACGACCCCGCCAAGTGGGCAGAAGCAGAAAAAGCTGCCCGCATCACCATCGAGAGCCGTACACGTCTTTGGGACGGAGCCTACAAGGCCATCCTAGCTCGAAAGCCGGGCAACGACGCATCCTACGCGGCATAACCCGAGCCCCCCCTAACCTGCCCCGTTCTCCCCAAGATTCGAGATGCTTGGTTTCAGTGCTGGAACCTGCTTCAGAATCCGTACCGAAAGCATCTTCTAGGCCCGTGTCTGGCCCATTCTCATTCTGAGACGAGTCTGATTAGACACTGGAATCGACATCGACAGGGTCCAACTCTACCTTGGCCCAGCCCGCCAACAAGATAAAGCTAAGCCCTAAAATTCGATTGAATATTCCCATGTATATCCCCAGGAGTGACCATTTGGTCCTACCAGGCGATCTTTGGAGAAAACCTTTTACAAAGCCGTGAAGCAGATGCGTTGTAGACAAACCCAAGCTGCGTTAGCAACCGGTCAAGTTCAATCAACATTGCAGCACTTACATGGGGATATGGGATGCAAACCAAGTTTCTATTGAATATTATAGCTTTATCTACGCTTGCCCTTTGCCTGGCCTGCGCCGAAACAGGCACCGGAATTGGCTCAGGTGCTGAAACTTCCACCGGAGACTCCATCGACGGCGAGGACTCGGCTGATACCAACAACACCGATGACCAAGAGTCCGATACAACCGGTGATTCAGACAACGACGAGAACACAGACTCCAGCAACGACCCATCTTCAGATCCCGACGACGGCAACAACAGCGATAACAGCACGCCCGATGTACCGGACTCAGATACCGACACCTCCAACCCAGAAGACGACTGCGAGTCTTTCGAGTTTTCGATGAAGCCCGATGAAGCATCCATTGCCCGGGTCATGCTCGTGGTGGACCGCTCTTATAGCATGGTCAACAGCGTGGACCGCTGGACCCCCATGGTGGAAGCGTTGGGCAACATCACCGATACGCTCGACGGGTTGGTGGATTTTGGTTTGATGGTCTTCCCGAATCCTGCCGCGCAAAACGAATGCGCCGAAGGTGAAGTTCAAATCACCCCGGCCTCTGGACAATCAGACAACATCAATCTGGTTCTAAGCGTTCACGTACCCGACCAACAATACGGTGGCACACCAACCGCCCTAAGCCTCGAAGAAGCTGGCAGAGCCCTACTGGAGGCCAATCCAGGCAGCGATAACAACTATATTCTGCTGGCCACCGATGGAGGCCCAGGTTGTAACTACGATTTAGATTATATGAATTGTGAATGCCTGAGTGAGTGGTGCTGGGAAATGCCGGCCAACTGCCTTGATGATGCGCGTACCGTCAGTACCGTTCTCAATTTGAATCTTCAGGGGATTCAAACCTTTGTGGTCGGTATTCCTGGTTCTGAAGACTTCGGCGCCGTTCTCGACCAAATGGCCGTGGCCGGTGGAACCGCCGTAGACGGTGGACACTACGCCGTAAGCAACGACATTGAATTGGGCGATGCATTGAGCACCACAACCGGTGGTTTGGTTCCCTGCTCCTACCATCTCCAAGAGCCTGTCGATGATATCGAAAGTTTGATTGTCCGCATCGATGGCATTGTCATCCAGCGCGATGTGACCCACCAAAACGGATGGGACCTGGTCAATGGCTACCTTGAACTCTACGGCACCGCTTGCTCATCCCTTCGGGATGGTCAGCCCCACAGTGTGCGCGCCCTCTACGACTGTGAAGAGAGCTAAGAACTCATTTGAAGCCTATGAGGCATGCCAAAGAACACACGTGCCACAAGCAATGAGACCCACACCAAAATCGATTTGAAAATAGAAAAAGAGAAGTTGTGGTACCGGTGGTCGGAATCGAACCGACACGATGTCACCATCAA
>CAZZDT010000587.1:0-3491 GCA_964652435.1 uncultured Bdellovibrionales bacterium | reverse complement strand
GGCTCTTGGTACATACCCTTGCGGACAGAGTGGCCAACGGAACCTCCGCCGACACCGAAACCCTGCGCGGCCAAGCCTCTCTCTACGACTACAAATTTAACCAGGACACGGGCAACGACAATGGAGATGGATTTAGAAATCCCATGAGTGTTGCCATTGATCCTATCTCGAGCCGGGTAGCTTTAAGCGATTACAGCAACAACAGAATTATCATTTATGAATCCTACAACTCCGGCACTACGCCAGTCGCCATCATTGGGCGACGCGAAGGCGATGAAATTTTGTCCCGGCCTGCGTTTAGAGATGTAGCGATTCACGGCAACTTTCTTTTCACCGCCGCCGGTGAAACCATCGGGGATATCGATGCCCACCGTATCCTGATTTACGACCTGCGCAATCTCGCAACCGACGATGGCGTTCCTGACGAGTTGTTTTTGCCAACGGATGTTTTAGGGCAGGACTACGATGGGCTCTCCATGCCCAGCAATGTTTGTAACCAAGACAATACACCTGGACCAGATACAGTTTGCAATGTGCAGCACATGGCTACCGATGACATGGGAAATCTCTGGGTAAGCGACACCGGCAACAACCGAGTCATTATGTTTGAAGACCCCGCAGGCCACTTACACAGCAGTCCTACCAGTACACGTCTTGAATCAACCATTGCCGACCATGTGCTGGGACAACCCAATATGCTTAGCAACACGCAGTATTTTGGCGACGACGCGGAGAAAACATTCAGACTGATTGAGCCAGATAACCTCACTCTAACGGGCGGAGCTGAACCTGCCCTCTGGGTAATTGATGGAGGCAACAAGCGCGTCCTCTATTTCCCGACGCCGCATCTGGTAAATGAAGCCAGCAACATGCCAGAGGCCAGCCATGTGCTGGGAACCACGATGAATGGATCCTTTTCCACCGTTTCCGTGGCAAATCAAAAGAATGTGAAAGAACCCGCAGCCGTTGCAGTCAGCCCGGACAATAAGCTCGTATTCATCGCTGATAGCGGATTCAAGCGCGTTCTAAGGTTTACATTCAACGAGTCGCCAACCATCTCGCTCCAAGATTCAGCCGGAACCATGCTCACTCCCCATATTCGGGTAGAGGCGGGAAGCGAAAAGAGCATTCAACTGGTGATCAACGATCCGGAAGATGATGAGGTCACTCTAGAAGTACAAGGACTCTCACCTCACTTAAGTTTTGATGCTGCATCCAAGACCCTTCTCTTTAGTGCCGGTGAACTCTCTCGAGGGCACGTTACCTACGCAACAGTGATTGCAGAAGATTCAAGCCCACGGGCGAACCGCACAGAGCTTGCCTTAAGTATTGAAATCGTTGAACAAGAAACCCAGGCTCCGACCACTCAAAGCAGCGCTACCGAGCGAGAGCCAGAAACAATCCCAGAGGGTGGCTGCCACTCTCTACCTATTTCCACATTGACGCTTGTCATCCCATTTCTCTTGATATACCGACGCCGCCTGAACCGAATTTAAGGGACAAGGCATGAGCCAGGAAAAAAAGGCACTGAGCGAGCGACGACGTATGTGGCGGTTGGCTGGACGCTATTCCGGCCTCGGCGTCGAAATGGCCATCTGTATTGGTGGTACAACTTGGGCTGGCTACTATGCGGATCAAAAGTTTGGCACCAAGCCCTGGCTCTTTATCTTTGGCCTCATTGTTGGAACGGGTGCGGCCATCAAAGCCGTGATTCGAATTGTGCGTCAGTTCAAGTCAAGCAATCGCGAACCGGTCCAAAAGACCGCCGATGAATAGGTGTTGGGCCAAGCCGCTTTAACGCTTCAACATGAACTTGCGTGGGATAACCGGCGTGGTTTTCAAAACCATATCCGGGATACTCACGGGCATATTCTTGCATCAATCCATCGCGGTGAACCTTAGCCAAGATGCTCGCAGCAGCAATGCTGTGGCTTTTCCCGTCTCCACCCTTGATGGCCATTTGATTGACTTTCACACCCGGAATGGATCGGGCATCCACCAATAAATAGTTCAGCTCAATATCCAACCCTGCAACGGCCCGCCGCATGGCTTCACGTGAAGCTTGGTAAATATTGAGATCATCGATCTCAGCCGGAGAGCAAAAGCCCAGAGAATAGGCCAAGGCTTTGCTCTTGATCTCTTCTTCCAAAGACTCGCGCCGCTTGAGGCTAAGTTTTTTAGAATCGTTCACATAAGGAATCATCACCTCAGGCGGCATGACCACAGCAGCGGCGACCACGGGACCCGCCAACGGGCCAGCTCCGACTTCGTCAACGCCCGCAACATGATCGAGGCCGCCTTTCCACAATCGACGCTCAAACTCCGTCATCTCCACCAACCGGGCTTGCTCCTTGGCCCATGCCTCCTTTTTACGGATGGCGGCAATGGCTAATTTCCGAGCTCCTTGGCGAGAATCTGCTTTAAGTTCAGTAAGTTGCGAGTCACCCAATTGGTCGGTCTCCAATAATTGAGAGAGCTGGGCAATCGATAATTCAGATAGTTTGGCCATAATTCCTCAACAGGTACGCAGCAGACCTACCTTAACATACTTATCTGCGGGGTCACCCCTTGATAAATTCACATAGCGCGGCTTGTTGGGGTCTCAGGAAAGTCTTAAGCTTTGCACATGAGTTCAACTGAAGAAGAAGTGGTGGAAATTCCGGTATCAAGGCGCAACCTTGGTGATGTACTGAAAAAGTACGCCGGCCAAAAGCACATCATCGCCATCCGAGGCTTTCCCGATCCGGACAGCATCGGTAGCGCAATGGCTCACGCATTCATTGCCCAAAACTATGATATCGAAACCATCATTTTGTATTTCGATGACATTTCTCATCAAGAGAACCGGGCATTGGTGAAAAAACTCGCCATCGAAATGGTACGTTACGAGGCCAAACTGGACCCTGGCAACTTCGACGGGATTGTTATCGTCGACTCCCAGCTCTTTCAGCTGCCGGGAGGTTTGGCTGACTTGCCAGTCATTTCCATCGTCGATCACCATAAACTTCAAATCGAAACCGAGGCTGAGTTTCTGGATGTCCGAGAAGACTGCGGCTCAACCTGTTCAATCTATGCGGAATACTTCATCGAAGGCCTCGCAAATTTCGACCGAGAAAACCCTGCCTGCGCTAAACTCGCCAGTGCACTTCTCTATGGAATCCGAAGCGATACTGACGATTACCTCACGGCACGAGAAATTGATTACCGAGCTGCGTCTTACTTGGCGCCCTATGCTGACCATGAATTGCTCATGGCCATCTCCATGCAGAGTATTTCCCCGCGCACCATGGAAATCACGCAGCGCTGTTTTGCCAACAAGGTCATCGCCGACACTTTCATGATTGCCGGAGCTGGATTCGTTCGGGAAGAAGACCGCGACAGCATTGGCCAAGCCGCTGATTACCTTATCCAGAGAGAAGGGATCGATACAGTCCTGTGCTATGGCATCGTCAATAACCAATACATCGATGGATCTTTACGCACGATCAGTG
>CAZZDT010000586.1:0-3496 GCA_964652435.1 uncultured Bdellovibrionales bacterium | reverse complement strand
GAATTGAAGAAGTTCGTGGCCCCAAACGAGCCATGATTATTCGAAAGGAAGTCTCGGTCCAAGATGGCGAGAAGCTGGCCAAGATTGCTCCCGGCCCGGGCTATGAAATCACTTGCTCGCTCGATTTTGATCACCCATTGATTTCCACCAAGCCTTTCGTTTTCAATTTCTCAGAACGAAATTTCCGTAACGACCTATGTGGAGCCCGAACTTTTGGCTTTGCTCAGGATGTTGAGCTGCTTCGGCAAAACGGGTTGGCTCTGGGCGGTTCGCTCGATAATGCGGTTGTGATTGATGGTTTTGAGATCATGAACCCAGAGGGTCTGCGTTACGCCGATGAATTTGTCCGGCACAAGATTTTAGATGTGATTGGGGACTTATCCCTGATTGGTATGCCATTGATTGGGAAGGTGACCATGCATTGCTCGGGACACGCGATGAATGCGCGTCTGGTGAATGCAGTTCTAAGCGACAGCCGTTCTTATGAAATCGTAGAACTCTACGAATCATTTGAGCGTGGTTTGATTCCGGCGATGGGGGAGTTGCCCTTCTTTGAGTCCGTCAATAGTTTGGCTTAACCAGCCTGTTCTTCATTGCTCTCGGCCGTATTTCCCAGAATTTGATTAAAAACTGAGACTTTTTCCCAGGTTTCCCGAATCTCTCGGTCTGCCTCACTGTCGGAAACAATGCCTCCGCCCACGGAGACGCTCCAACCATCCTCGTCATGAATCAATGTTCGAATCAGAATAGACATGCTGAGACGACCATGGGGCGTGAGAAGTCCAATGGAGCCAGTGTAAAAGCCTCGAGGCTCTTGCTCGATTTGTTGAATCAGTTCCATGGAACGTCGTTTTGGTGCACCGGTGATGGAGCCGCCAGGAAAAAGAGCACTCACCAGATCTGCCAGTGTCTGGTCTTGGCAAAGCCGTCCTTCCACAGTTGAGATTCCGTGCCACACACCGCGAAAGCCTTCGATGTTCATCAACTTGGGAACTCTGACACTGCCGGGGATGCAAACGCGGCCCAAGTCATTGCGAACCAAATCTACAATCATAACGTGCTCTGCACGCTCCTTTGGGTGTTTACTAAGCAAGTGTGCATTTTCCAGGTTACTTGGATGTTGACTGGAGCGTCCTCGGGTTCCTTTGATCGGGAAACTTTGGGCGAGTCGATCGTCAGGATCGTAGGTAAGCAGTGTTTCCATGGTGTTTGAGAGAACCTGGAGCTGCCCGGTCTTTAGGTAGGCACTGTGGGCTACCGGGTTTTGAGAGCAGAGGCTTGCCAATAGACCCACTGCGTCAACCTGACCATCGAGTCGAAGCCGGCGGGCAATATTGGCCTGGTAGATGTCGCCGGCTTGGATGTGCTCTTGGGTTTGCCGGATACGTTGGGCATGCATTTCATCATTGACCGCTGGACTCAGTGTGGCCTGTCCCGGCCCGGGGATTTGATTGGGTGGATTCTCTAAATGCTCAAGCAGCATGTTGGCATGTTGGCCTGATTGGCCAAAGATACCCACCTGATTGGTAAAATGATCAACAATCACAGCAGCATCGAGGTCAAAACAAACGATCGTTGGTTGGCCTCGGGGAGGCTGGCTTTCTGGCAGATGAACCAGTGGAAATCCGCTTTCGTAGCTTAGAGCGACAATTCTAAGTGAATCAGCGGGTGGTGAATTGAATAATTCTTTTAGGTTTTGCGTCGGGTTTTGATGCAAGTGGACCTGCTTTGGCAGACCAACCACACCGTATCGGCCTCGGGGACCCGCCTCAGAACTGCCTATAAGCGCAGCGATGTCCGGCTCTGCCCGCAACGCGTGCAAGAGAGCCAATTCGGGTTGGATGGCACCTGTCCAGGGTCGCCACTGTATTTGTGTTGGGAGGCCCCACATAACGAGCCGCAGGTATCATAGCCGCATCTAAAATGACCAGGACTCCAAAGGGTATTTTTGGGGCAATTTATTGAGCAGGATGCTTGCTGATCAACGGGTGACTTGTTAGGAAAGCGCCGCCCAGAGAGGTACCCCTGGCTGGAAGAACAGCCAAATTCCAAGGAGTGGAACGTGAAAAAATTAGCAATCGTTCTTTCTTGTCTCGCGCTGACAGTAGCATGTTCCGGCGAGGAAACGAAAGACAACGAAGGTGGTAACAACGGAATCCCTGACCAGTGTAGCGCAGATTGTAACGGCGCATTGGTAGGTGTTCCAAACATGCTTTGTACTGAGTACAACTCAAGTCTTTATGAGAGCGGCAACGTGATCTGTACTGAAGAGTGTACTGCAGACCTCAGCGGCTGTGTTGAAGCAGCAGCTCCAACAGCAGCAGAATTCCAACAGTGCACTGGCACTGGTCAAGGCAACTGCTCTGATGGTCTTGACTGTGTTACATTCGATGGTCAAACATCTTACTGTGTAACACCTTGCCAAGGTGCAGATGACACAACTACTTGTGGCGCGAATGAGTGTGTAGAATTTACTTCTGCAAACTACTGCCTCAAGAAGGAAGCTCAGCGCGATGCAGCTTGCATCGAAAACCTGAAGACATGTGTTGAAGGTGCTGGTGAGTGTACTCCAACTGAATACGACTACGACAACCAAGTTCCAAGCGCGCTTCGTTGCAAGCTTACTTGCGACATCGCTGGCGACGGATCTGAGTGTCCTTCTGGCGAAGCTTGTCTGACTGACCCACTTGGTTTTGGTGATGTTCAGCAAGACGAAGCAGGTAACCAAGTTACTTGTACTGATGAAACTGCTGACACTGTATGTGAAGCTGGCTACGAATGTGTTGAGCTTAGCGGCGGAACTCAGGCGTGTTTCAAGCGTAACGGTCTTTGCGGAACAAGCGTTCCTGCATGCTTGAGCGCTGAGCAAACTGCATGGCAAGGTTGTGCGGAAGATCCAGCAAACATTTGTACTCCTGACAATGGCCACGCATACTGCGCGGACATCGAAGATGCATCTGACGGTACTGCTGGTGCATTCGCTATGTGTGTAGACCTTGGCGGCGCTGGCCTTTGCTTCGCTTTCTGCGAAGGCAACGACGGCGACTTGCACTGCGGCGAAGGCGCACAGTGTGTTCGTCCTGAGCAGCCAGTACTTTACTTGGACGTTGCACGCGATGCAGCTGATGAGTACGTACCTTGTACAGCTGCTAGCGACTGTGAAGCTTACAACACTGCTGATGACCTTCCATATGACTGTGTAGAACTTACCATTGGTAACTACTGCTCACGTGCATTGAAGATGTGCATCAACGATGCTGAAGCAGCAACCATGACTGGTGGCGACACAGGCGGCGACGCTGGTGACGACGCAGGCGATGACGCTGGCGACGCTGCTGGTGACGACGCTGGTGCTGACGGCGAAGGCTAATTCACTTTGTGAATCAGTCGGCTTTAGATAGCCAATCTCAAAAGGGGACCTTCGGGTCCCCTTTTTTTTTGTGGACTCTTAAATGAGCAAGGCACATTGATTTAACCAAAGTGTTTTATGCTTTGC
>CAZZDT010000585.1:0-3498 GCA_964652435.1 uncultured Bdellovibrionales bacterium | reverse complement strand
CTACGCTGCTTTTGTCTCGCTAGAATTTCGCTATCGTCTGGAGAAAATGAGGTTGGGTATCTATTTTTTCTGGCTCTTAAACCATTTTTTAGCGGCTTTGCATTTGTAGCCTTTCATACCCAATTTTTTCGCTCCTTTTTTAAGAGCCTTGTAGCGTTTTTTGGGTTTAACCTTGGAAAGGCCCATGAGAATTTCTTTACCTTCATCAGTCTTCAGGCTCATGCTCACTTTCTTCATGATGGCAATGTCGCGCTTTTCACCTTTTTTACTTTTGTCGGCCATAACCTCACCAACAATTTCGCAGAAGTTATTCATGTCATCTTCGGGCGTGCCGCATCCGGCAAATGAAAACGAAAATGCTACCAATACAACCACTAACTTCTTGCTCATGCTGGTGTCCCCCAAAAACTTCTAAGATCCGCGAATTCTTGCCCAACCTCAAAAGGATAGCGCCGGTATGAAGTCTGGGTCAAAACAGATTGCCTCAAGTGGAGCGGGCGTTCCTTATGTTGCTGTATTCAATCGTTTTTTTCGCGCTCCCGGCCGAGTTCCATTTATGTAGGATACCAGAGGTAGGCAGGAGATGAACCGATACAATTTATCTTTTGCCATCTATTTGCCACATAGTAGAGTGACTCCATGAAGAGTTGTATGGCGATAAGGCAGGCGCAAAAATGCTGGCCGCTGCTTCTACTGGCGTGGCTTGTTATGGGCTGCGATTCCAATGTTTGTACTCCAACCGAGGACAACCCTGATGCTTGCTGGTGCCCCGGATACCAGGGCAAGTCATGTGATGAGGTGAATCCTGAATTTGGTTCAACATGGATGCAGTGGATTGGTGAGAATGAACCGGGTTGGACATCGTTGACGTTGCGCGACATCTCCATGCCGCTTACCCACGATGCAGCCAGCGGTTACTTAAATGATGACGGCAGCAATATTACGGCATTCGGTACCGATGGGGATAACTCCTTGGTGGAGTCTGTACCCGAGTTTTTGAGCGGCTGGGCAAAGACGCAGTCGGGCTCTTTGGTGGCTCAATTGGAGGCCGGGGTTCGGGCTTTCGATTTGAGAATGGTCTTGAATGAAGAGGGTGGACCAACCTTTCATCATGGTGACGTGTACTGGGATACTTTTGCCTTACCGGTGTTCGAAGAGATGCGTGAATTTCTCCTGAAGAATCCTCAGGAGATTCTGATTTTCTCCATGATTAACTTTGCTGGTGCGGCTAACAACGAGGCGGGCCACCGGGTCTTTGTGCAAAGTCTCTACGATGTCTTTGGAGACTTAATCATACCAGCAGCTATGGACGCACCCGCGAGAACCCTCGACGAGATTTATGAAACGTCGGGCCGATTGATGGTGCTTTACGAGCGAGGTGGCGATGAGGGTTTTTGGGAGCACGATGGTGCTGCCAACCTTTATCCCATCAGTCGCGCCTATTCGAACTACGATGTTTCGGTGAATACGGGCGATAGGTTGGATGCGTTTCTTGAACAAGAAGTGATGGTACCGGTGGATGATGTGAAGTTCATTCAGGCGCATCTGCAATACAGTCAAGAAGTCATTCAGAGTAATTTAGCGACTTATATTGAAGGTTACACGCAGCAAGAGATGGCCAATGAGCGGGTACTGGCGTGGATGCAGCGTCACCGTGATAACCCCGAGGGAGCCATTCGCATTGTTGATTTTGATTATTTCGAGCACATGGCAAAGGAACTCATGGAAGAATTTGCTCATGTGAATCGGGCAATTTATCGACGCATGCAATGATTAGGCTTGTTGACGCTCAGCTTCGAAGGCTTCGGGATTCTCCACGTAGGACCGCATGATTTTCGAGAGTTTGCCAACATGGGCTCCATCGAGAAGTCGATGATCAATGGTGGCACTTACGGGCAACATCGTTCGTACGCAAAGCTCGCCATCCACCACCGTTGGCATCTCACGTGCCGTACCCACCAGAACAATCAAAGGAACATGAGTCCATTTGATAAGTGGGGCATAGGCCACATCGACCCCGAACCTTCCTACGTTGGTGACCATCACTGAGCCAAAAGGATCAATGAGATCTGAGCCAAGCCAGCGCGGCGGTATTTTCACCCGATAAAGTAAAAACGCGTAGAGTTTGAAGAGCCTGGCCAGCCACGGAATGGGTAGTGTTTTGAAAAGCCCGCCTTTTTGGGTTTTTTCATATTGCTCGTCTTTACCGCTGCGAAGTCTCTCGGCGCGCTCCCTTAGGAACGTGGCGATGTCCAAGAGCGATTTTTGGTCGGTATCGGTGACCACCACGCCCGAAAGGTCGGCGCCATTTCCAATATCCACTTGGTAAAAAATATCGATGGTTCTCTTTTGGTAGATTTTGCGGCCAAAAATCTTGGCGTTGATTTCAGGCATAGCTTCTAAGGCATGGGTGACCGCTTTTCCCACCAAGACACCATAGGAAACCGATTCTCCGTTTTCTTCTTTGAGCTTTGCCAAATATTGCCGGGTCTCGGTTACATCGAGATAAAGAGCCCCTTGAATGGTGGCCTCAGTGCAATCGGCCCATTGGGCCAAGGCAACGCGGCGAAACGATGAATACGACTTAATTGGTGTAAACAATCCCATGCTGCTCTCCAAATGGTCTAGGAGTATGGTCACAGGATTATCGGCGGATATCAAGCTGGTATGTTGGCCGGGATTTCAGGTAGACTGACATACTGCTTGCACCTCATGGAGATGAATGAATGGCTGCTTTCTACCGAGTTTGTATCATCCAAATTCTAATCGGCCTGTTTGGGCTTACCTCTGCTTTGGCGCAGGAAGCCGCAGCATCGGATGCTACTAAAAGCTTACGAGTGACGGGTGCCAATCAGTTGAAGGGCGACCGGGTATTTCAGCCCAATTCAGCGGGCAGCAAGATACGAACCCGCAATTGTTGCCAGCTGATTGATACGGCAGGCGCGAAGTTCAGCTACGTTGTTCGTCATTACGCTGAAGAGGTAGGTGAGGGAGATGATAAGAAGACCATTTATCATTACCATTTCGAGTATCAAACGAGCTCATCATCTGGTGTCTTAAATACCCGCGAGCTTGGGTATTGGAATTCAGAACAAGACGATCCGGTGGAGTACGAACCATTAAGTGTTCAGTTAAGTGAATCTGGTGTCCCTTATGCTGTGGTGAGAAAGGTAGACCGTTCGGGACGGTTTACGGAGAAGACTTTGGTGTTTTATCGGGCCGATGTGGCCCAGACCGTTCTCACCAAAGGTCGCAATGCTCTTCTCTCAGAGGTTCGGCTTTTACTGGGTACAAATGATTCACCTTTGGTGTTTGGCCGCTTTGGGCAATCTTTGGTGACCCTAAATGGCACCAAGATTGAAACCTTGATTGAAAACGCCAACTACGATTGGTCCGTGGCCCGTGATGCTGATGGCTGGGTGTATTTGTTGGGGCATGATTTTGGCAATCGCTCTTTCTACGTGGCGTTTTCGAATGAAGCGTCATCTGAGTGGCAGC
>CAZZDT010000584.1:0-3499 GCA_964652435.1 uncultured Bdellovibrionales bacterium | reverse complement strand
AAGCCTGAACTTCAAAGGCCCCATTCGGATCCAATTGGCACAGGCACCAAGGTAATATGAACTCTACGAGCACTTAAGAAAGCGGCCGCATCACCATTGCCACGGATTTATCACCATGGCTTAGGGTGCCCACCTGCTCAAAACCATGACGCTGATGAAAGCGCATTGAGCCCGGATTTGGTGGCTCAATATTGATTTCCGCTGCGATAGGGCACCTAAGCTTAACGGCCTCTTCAATCACACGTTGATAGAGGTGTCCCCCCACTGACCGATCCCGATGAGACTGCCCCACGCCGATGCGGTCAACATATAAAAAGTCGTCGTACCGCTCATTGAACCATGCGTAATTTAAACTGGCGTACCGGGTGCCCGGTGGCAAACACAAGACAAAGCCCATCAATGTATCATCCTGATAAGCACCCATTGGTAGCGATGCTAAACTCACAAGGTCTGCCATAGCCGATTGGGTAATTTGGCCCACACCCGGCAAGCATTCCTCGTTGATGGTCCATAAATCCGAGGCATCGGCTTCAGTCAAAATTCGAATATCCATAAGTAATTCATACCATTGCAACTGGATGTATCCAACGGTTGATCATCCACAGATTTTTTTTTGAGCTTGAGGTAACACTTTTACCTTAGAGCGGTGGTTCATGGTTGGTTGCCCCTCGTCTTGCATGGCAAGATTGCCCCAGAAAGGTTCATCATGGAAAGACTATTTGTTGTAGCTTGTCTCTTATTCACCGCCGCCTGCGGAACCGAAGCCGAAACCACGTCAGATAACAGCGCCAACAACGCCGGACCACCACCAGGGTTTATCAACGATGTTCAAGTCACCGTGGATGACATGGAGCGTGAGTATGACCTTTATGTACCCGACAATGCCTCCACCGATACGCGACCGCTCTTGCTGGCATTTCACGGTGGTAGCGGACGGGACTACCCCTACCCTCAACAGAGTAAATTCCATACGCTGGCAGATACGGAAGGGTTTCTGGTTGCCTATCCTTTGGCGGTGCTTATCCCACCAAACGAAGGGGAATGGCAGCTCAATACCCGCGACGGTGCCCGCCACGACATCCGCTACGTAGAAGCCATCATCGACCAAATTGCTTCGCGATTTAATTTGGATGAATCCAAGATTTACGCCACCGGTTATTCTCTGGGCTCTATGTTTACCTACGAATTGGCTTGTCATATGAGTGACCGGTTTGCCGCCATTGCATCCCACGCGGGAACCATGCCGGTTTCGCCCGATTCATGTGAACAAGAGAGCAACGTTTCCATTATGCATTTGCACGGCTCAAACGATAGCATCATCAGTTATGACAATGCCTGGGATTGGAAAGCCTGGGACTCCGTGGGCACCATGATGGATGTTCCCAGCCTCGTTGAGTTTTGGAAAAACAAATACAACTGCCAAAGCGAAAATCAGCGCGATACATCAAACACACAAAACACAGTTTACTTTGACTGCGATGAAGATGTGCGCGTAGAGCACCACCGCGTGAACGGCGCCGACCACGAATGGCCAGAAACCCTGGGCGGCGATTCCACCCATGAAGTTATCTGGACATTCTTGAATAGTTTTTCAAAGGATTAAGCCAACAGCCCTCGCTCAACTGCCAATTGATACTGATACAACGCTACACTTAAGGTTTTCCCAAACTTAAAACCCACGTCTTCGAGGGTACCGATGTGTTTAAACCCAAGGACTTGATGCAGGTGCAAGCTTGCTTCTTGTTGCAACGCAATTCTAGACACCAAAGTTTTGATGGTGGAATGATTCTTTAGTTGGGCAAGAGCATGCCGCATCAACATCCGGCCAACGCCTTTTCCTTGATAAGCATCTAACACATAAACGCTAAATTCCGCGCTGCGCTGGTAAGCAAGCTTAGGGTCAAACCGGCCAACGCCAGACCAGCCAGCGACCCTGCCCTGGGCGTCTCGTGCAACCCAAATGGGATAGGCATTGCTTTGGCTATCGACGAGTTTGTTTTGCCAGTAATCCATACCTGGCGCACTGGTATCAAAAGTTGCCACTCCAGTCTGAACCTCGTGTGCGTAATGCGCAGCAATGGATGACAAATCTTCTTCAGTGAGAAGAGAAAGCTCTAAACCGTTTTTATCTGGAGTTTCATTCATAGTCTGCCTATCCATGATTTATCTCTATTTACTTTCAATCGAGCTTACTCAGCTCGACCTGCATGGCGTCTTGCCATCCATCCCCTGCCCCCAACTTATTATGGGTTTCCAAATGGGTTTGCATGCCAGTTAGTAGGTCGAGGATGCGGCGCAGCCTAGCCGACCGAGCTGGCTCTAAGCGAGTCAAATTGGGCATAGAGGTCAGAATATCATCGGCGGCGCGAAAGCACATATGGCTGGCCGGTGCCGGAGACTCATTTTCACCGCATTGAGGTTGTGCATTTTCGTAACAAGTCACTTTGGCCACCATACATCGCTCATCATCAAGCACAATGGATGCAGCATTCTCACCCACCATCACCACCGGCGATGGCTCGGAGGTGGTGGGCCTTAAAATATTTCGCCCCCAAAAAGCATTGGAGACCTTAGCCCCCATCATTTCCAGCAATGTTGGGGCGATATCAATTTGCGATGATACGCGTTCAGTGCGGCCCGGCTCGATCACATCTGGTGCAAGAATCAACAACGGCACACGAAAATGTGACTCCAGCTTTTGGATATCGGTGAGCTGATTGTCCTTGGGAAACACATGCATGCCATGATCTCCAACAATGACAATCCACGCCTTTTCGCCCCAGCTTTGTTCTCGGATCCGCGAAACAAAATAACCAATGGCGTGATCCGTGTAATACAGCCCTCGCTGATAATGTTTATAAGGCGAGTCGTTGCCCGTAAGCTGAAGGTGCTCCGGAAACTCGATGGGAAAATCCCACGACCAGGGATGATGATTCGAAAGCGTAATCCAAGTTGCCATAAAAGGCGCCTGCGCTTGTCCAAGTCTTTCGATGATTCGATCGGCCATGGCTTCGTCGGAAATTCCCCAGCCCAACATGACATCATCTTTTTGACCATGTGCCTCCACACCATAAACAACATCCACACCGTGGCTAACCAAAAACGGACGCTTACCCGCATAATCCGCTTTGTAAGCACTGAACCATAAATTCTCATAGCCCATCTGCGACAAGATATCTGGCAAACACGTCAAGTTGGCCTCAGGCATACGCTTATAAAGTGCAGAATTGCCCAAGGCCGGAAGTGTACTGCATAACGCGGAAAGCTCGCCTCGTACCGTTTGAATGCCGGTGGCGTAAAAGTTTTCCACCAACAACCCTTGCTGGCTAAGCCGGTCCAGCTGTGGCGTAAGACTTAAAGAAGCGCCGTAGCTTCCGGACTCGGCACTTCGGTAACTCTCAGCTTCAATCAAAATAATATTAGGCCGAACCGCCGGCCTCTTCGCCTCCAATGGCGTTTGCAAAAGAGGCTGCGGTTCAATGCCTGGCCTTTGGTAGCC
>CAZZDT010000583.1:0-3500 GCA_964652435.1 uncultured Bdellovibrionales bacterium | reverse complement strand
AGAAGCCAACAGCAATGTTCAAAACGAAAGTGCTTCCGTAGACCCAGTGGCCCATCTCGAGCCACTCCCAGAATCGACTTGGCAGTTTCCAATTCTGCGCAACTCCAGCTTCACCGCCAAGCAAGTTCCTGCGGAAAGCTTGACCATGCCGGGTTACACGGACTCTATGCCACTTTTCGAGCGAGGCATCGCCTGGCAGGAAGACGAAACCAGGTGCTACGAACTTCCCCATGGCGCCGAGCTGCTCACCCAAGAGCAAGCTTACAATATGTATGTAGATATGATTCGCAAAATGCTCTGGTACGAAGTCAATCAGACAGCTGAGTTTCGAACCGTCATCGGCATCCGCGGAAGCCATCCTGGCATCTTCGACTGGAACGGAAACCTACCGGACCGTTTCAACGACACCATTGTACTGCTTTGGAAAGACTCTGATGGCACATCTCATGTGCGCGAGTTTCCAGTGAATACCGACACAGGTGCAAGAGACTTCGGCTACCACTCCAGCTCTTCGCTCAAGCCCAACCGCCACTACAGCTACACCAATGGCTGGCACCGCTCATACAATGCCCTTCGCATGAATGAATATGGTTACACAGTGCGAGACGACTCCAACAAAAACGGGCATTGGGATGGAGACCGCAATGGCTGGCAATCCGGTGGACCCGCCGATCACGACCGCGAGGGTTCAGCCCATAACATCCACATGGCCGCAAAAGACGCTCCACTGAACACGGCGGCAGTCCAGAACTGGTCAGCGGGTTGCCAAGTGATTCCTGGTACCGCCAACTGGACAGAGTTCATCACCAACGCCTGGACCCAAAGCCAAGACCAAGTGGATTACTACCTTTTGGATACCCGAGATATTCCTCAATCCCTTTGGAATGGATGTGACGCTGAAGCAGGAACTTATGCCTGCCCTTGGGAAGTCCGTTCATTTCCTTTTAACCACAGTGGCAACACCAGTCTCTCCACTGAAAATCAAGTCAATCAATACAACTGCTCCACCGCTAACGAGAGTGGCCCAGAAGTTCGTTATGTGTTGAATATTAGAGAACCCGGCACACTCACCGTAAGCGTAAGCGTAGAAGACGAATCCAGTATCGATCCGGATGTGCACCTACTTTGGGGTGACGACTCCAATGCTTGCCTGGCTCGCGGACACCGCGCGTTCAGCCAATGGGTTAGTCCCGGGAGATACATGGTTGTGGTCGACACCTGGGTCAACGAAAATGGCGACGTCCTCACCGGATCTTACGACCTGAATATTACCTTCGATTAAAGAAGCGCCGATTTAAAACATCGCACCACAATCGTCTGTGTATTCCAGATGCTGTTCTCATCTTCCTTCACAAACGGTTTCTCAACATGAAAGGTCGGATCTAGCTCCTCCGGCAAGGACCGCACTCTGGATGGTTGGGGATCTCCTGGCTCTAAGGTCGCTACCTTGAGACTCCCGTCATTGCCAGTCACATAAAGAGAAAGCGAAAAATACATCGATGCAGTGTTCTCTGGCGTTGCCTCCGCTCCGTTCAGAGCCGCGTAATCTTCAAAAAAGCTCTGGGACTGCGCCATCACAAATTCTTCCGTGGGCAATGACCATCCCTCACCCAATTCGTTTTGGCAGATATCAACCTCTTCAAGAACGCGAGGAATCCAATAAGGCTTACTTCTAAATCCAAGTTCCATGTCATAGGCACAGTTTGAAATCGCAATGTAATTGGCCGCCAACGCCTCTGCACTGAGCCCATCTCCATCTGAAGATTGTGTAATCTGAGAGGCATAAGGCTCATGCTGCAAACAAAACTCTACCATCTCTGGAAAAGCCATCACTGGATTTTCCCGCTCGACCCATTCCTGAGTAGCGCTCGGCGACTCTGGATACGCTTCACCTTCAATTTCATAGAAAACCATAAAGCGGGGAAATAAAGGCGCTGAAACAGCAGTCATCCCAATCAATATTTCGCCATTGGCCTCGTCTACCGTCGGCATCAATGTATCGTTGCTACAGCCGGTCAAACCACTTGCGAAAACCACTGAAAAAATCAATGCCAAGATCAGAATGCGCACGGTTATCTCCTCTTTTTGAAAGCCAAAAACCAATACGCAGTAAGAGCAGATACCATGCCAGAAAAAGAACACCGCAATTTCAAGGGGTTAAGAATTCACCCCATCCCAAATGAGCCGATATATCCTACAAGCACTGCGTTGCGCTCATCAAAAATTGCTTAGTCCACCAAGTTGATTTCTCACTTGTCATTGGATTTATCGCACCTAACATAATAGAAAAGGCGCCGATTAACGCCTCAAGGAGAAACAATGTTTCGCACATCGAACCCAGCATTGGGTGATCACGTTTTTGATAAAGCCAAACAGGAAGCTGCACCAAATACGGAGCGCATGACCATCGCTGGAACAGTAAACAAAACAGCTATTCTCTTAGCCTTGGCTTTGATGACCGCCATGTGGGCTTGGAATGTTGTATTCCCGGGTTCTGCCACAACAACCATCAATGCGCTGCCTTCACCTCCAGGCTGGCTCTTAATGGGCGCTCCAATTCTCGCCTTTGTTGCGGCTTTGGTAACTATTTTCAAACCCACCGCAGCGCCAATCTCCGCCCCCATTTACGCCTTGCTCGAAGGTCTTTTCCTAGGAACCATCTCAGCGATGTTTGAGGTTAGATACCCAGGAATTGCCATGCAGGCTGCCTTCGGCACACTGGCCACATTGGGCGGCCTCTTGCTGGCTTATCGCTCAGGCTTGATCAAGCCTACCGAGAATTTCCGTCTGGGGCTTTTCGCCGCCACCTCTGGAATCATGATGCTCTATTTGATCAGCATGGTCATGGGATTCTTTGGCGCAGAAATGCCGTTTATCCATGAGAGCGGTGCATTAGGCATCGGATTCAGCTTGGTGGTTGTGGTGATTGCAGCCCTGAACCTGGTGCTCGACTTCGACTTCATCGAAAACGGCGAAGCCAACGGCGCACCTCAATACATGGAATGGTACGGCGCTTTCGGCCTCATGGTAACGCTGGTGTGGCTCTACATTGAAATGCTACGTCTCTTATCGAAGCTTCGCGAAAAATAGAAAAGATGGAAACGGGCCTTATTCTTAAGGCTCGTTTTCATAACTCGCGTAAATCTCCTCAATCATCCCCTGACCACCGTGACCTTGCCGCCAAGCATCGCCGGCGCCGGGATCATCACTGCAAGCATACTGACCACAGGTTTCTCTGGTTCGGTTTTCCATGAAGTCATCGTTGTAAATATAATAACAACGGTCATCAGGGTCTGAGCGGTCTAAATAACAAAGAATACATTTACGATTCTCTGCAATACCCGCGTTTTCATAAATCCAAACCCAAGCCCGATCCTCATCCGCATCACTTGTATTGGTACAATATCCATACTTCTGTTCGCCACAGCCTGAGAACACGAGTCCCAGACCAATACAGAGTAAAATCTTCAAACAGTTCAGCTTCATCGCGGCTTCCCCCC
>CAZZDT010000582.1:0-3506 GCA_964652435.1 uncultured Bdellovibrionales bacterium | reverse complement strand
ATCCATAGCCATTATCACCAACACTGTCGGTTTCCGTATCTACAATGAAAATATCATCGGCCGTTAAAACACTGCCCGCATCTTGAACCAAACAACCCACGTTCCGGTTTTGTGCAATCATCACCCGGCTCAATTCCGCCTGAGCTCCTTGATACAATGTAAAGCCCCTCCCCCAGATACCATCGGTGCGCGTCTTGGTAGCGGCAATCATTGTATCTGCCATTTTCACCAGAGTACCTTCCCCAGACACAGCCACACCCACGCCAGCATTTTGTCGAAACAATCCAAATTGCAGGTCCAACTCAGCTCCATCTGACACCTGCACCCCAAAGGCAGGATCTTCTCCATTGGATGAAAGCGTGTTTTGCGACACCAATTCACGAGCACTCACAACGCTGCCTGTATCGCTAAGGGCCAAGCCATGGCTCTGATTCGTATCCAACATCACCCGGCGAAGCGTCCCTCGACCCGCTTCCTGAAAATAAAGCCCCATCCCCATCAAACCGTCGTCCCGAGATTGAGTATTTCGAACCACCGCATCCTCTAAAAGAAGCTCTCCATTTTGAACGAAAAATCCAAACGAACGCGTACTATCAACAATCACACCGGATAAAGACTTCACCTCGTCGCTATCTCCGATCACAACACCAATTCCATCACCTTGAATATTGAGATTCTTAATGCTCGCGGCACCTGCACCCGTCATGGTTACCGTTGACCATTGCCAATTTTCAACATCTGTGCGCTTGAGAGTGGTCTGCGCCGCACAAGCTCCCACCAAATGATAGGAACCCCGTACCAGAACTCGTCCCGCGAATTCCCCCTTACTCAGCACAATCGTGGCACCCTCCGGGGCATCGCTCAGCATATCTTGCAGATTACCGGCCAGCTCCTTCGACGTGCCATCACCCGTTCCATCGGGCGTTACATATCGAATCACATCTGCCGTGACACCTTCCGGCCAAATGCCATCTGGGCATGGAGCACCCACCACCAAACATTCCGATGTTCCAAAACGAGGCATCGAATCGGCAGCACAATCCGGCGGCGTCCAATCGCTGATATCTCTTCCATCTTCTAATGCGGGATGCGCCGGACTTGCTGGCAAAACAGGACACGCAATGTTTTCCGGGTACCCATCGCAAAGGGTTTCCAATGAACCTGAATCAGAGAAGTCTTGGTTCTCTTCATCTTGAGAAGTTTCATCATCAGTGGAAGAGCACGCGACAATCCCTGCGACAAGAAGCCATGCGAATATGCGTAACCACATGCTTCTAATTCCCAAGAACACTACCAGGACTCGGAACAGTCAGCTCCTGCTCACTGTAACAACCATCCACGGTTTTTTCGTTTTCATAACAAGCAACCATCACTAAATCTTGGGGTGTAACAGAATCTCCACGAATATTGATCCCATAGAGATTACTTGTCACCTCGCCATTTTCAGCGCTTAAGCTAGGAGCCCCCGTCACCCCACCTAAACTCTCATCTTCAATGCCTGTAACATCGTAAAAATACATCGCCACCCGCTCATGGCCCGTTGCGCTAAACCGATTCAATTCAACGGAAGAGCCTCCGATGACCAACAAACCATCCCCAAAGCCACCACCGGCTAAACCACATTCCAATTCCGGATCTTCAGCACAAGACGCAACCTGAGTATTTTGAATCACCAAATCAGAGGCACTGAGACTTGAATCCACATCAGAAACCAAAAGGCTGCTTTCTCGGTTGCCATCCAAAAAGCCGCGCTCCAAAACCAGTGAAGCCCCAAAATTAACCTGGACACCAGAGCCGCCGGATCCGTCCACACGACTGTTCGTATTTCTTACGATAAGGTCAGTTCCCTCTGCATTTGTACCGGCATCAACTACGGTGAATCCTACTTCTGTATTCGATTCAAACTGTAACCGCTCAAAGGTTAAGCTGGCACCATTCTCCAGACTCAGGCCTCGTCCATAAATACCTCTGACTGTGGGTAGAGTCGACTCAACCCTCACATCAGTAAGCTCTGCTTGCGTACCTGAATATCCGATATAAATCCCTGCCCCTCGATTACTTTCTAACTCGGCACGGGTCAGAATAAGCCTAGCCCCATTCTGAATATGAATGCCTCGACCACTTCCGGCACTGTCACCCAAAGTATTTCTAACCACCAAATCGGAGGCTTCCACGCGACTGTCCGCATCATACACAGCTAAACCGAGAGCACCATTGCCGTCCAAATAACCACGCTCTAGAACCAAGCGCGACTGTGCCTCAACACTGATACCATTGCCTAAATCACCATTACTGGTTTGGGTGTTTTGCACCACGATATCCGATGCAACCACCCGTGTTCCTGGTTCAAATATCGCAATGGAGGCTTCACGGTTGGCATCGAGAAAAAGGTTATTCAATGTGACCCAAGAAGTTCCATCGATATTTAAGCCACGCCCCAAGCTACCATCCGTATCTGAACGCGTATTCTGGATTACCATATTCTCAAGCGTCACATCAGCCACGCTAAGCATAACTCCATAATCCTGAGCACCATCAATGCGCACGCCAGAAATCAAAAATGGATTGGAGCTGTCGATAGCGACCAAACCGATACGCGGTCCAGTGATGGTTAAATTCTTTATGGTGCTATTACCCTGCTGCTCCAACCACACCGTTGCATCAAATTCTAAATCGGGCGCTGGACCACGTAACACAGTATCTCGTGAGCACGCACCAATCACATCCTGAGCTCGGCTGACACGAATCGCCTCATCAAAAATGCCCTTACTCAGCGCAATGGTTGCGCCAGAGCTTGCGCCATTAAGCATTTGCTGAATACTTCCTGCAGCGTTTTGTGGGCTGGAACCATCGCCGGTGCCGCCAGGCGTTACATACTTTACATTGCTCGTGGGTAGGTTTTCCGGCCAATCCCCTTCAGGACATGGGTCCCCAATGGAAATACAATTGTCTTTGCCAAACTCTGGCATATAACCAGATGGGCACATTTTAGGTGTCCAGTCGGAAAAGTCCGTGCCGTCTTCAAGTGTGGGCGGTGCGGGTAAAGTTGGGCATTGGATGTTTTCGGGGTAGTCCGCGCAAAGTTCTTCTTGGGCGGTTAGGCCGGTGTTATCGCCCTCACCTTCGGTGCCGCTGCCCGAGCAGGCCATGCTTAAGGTGATAAGCAGGATAAGTGTGTAGCGGTAGTACATGTGGGTCCCCCGCTTTGAGTTTAGCAGGGTATGCTGGGTGGGTGCGAGTTTGACTAGCCTCGTCAAACGCGCTCACATAGGCTCCTTGCCCAAATTAAGGCCGGTAATAGATCCAAGCGGCAGCTATATTAGGCTCTGGCGGAAAGTTCATTACCTTAGGCGGTGTTTGTTGGTAATCGATGCAACGAAGGCCTGGAGCCGCTCCAAAAGGATTCCAGCCCGGGTCGCGCTGAACCACCAGCATATGCCCCACTGCCTGACCATGGCGTGAATACGCCAGGCCCACACTGGCACCGGCCGGTAACGATAGAAGCT
>CAZZDT010000581.1:0-3511 GCA_964652435.1 uncultured Bdellovibrionales bacterium | reverse complement strand
AGCTTCACGAATCATAAATGGAATGGCTGCAGTCAATCGGGTTTCGATGAATCCAGGAGCAATGGCGTTGGCCGTCATACCTTTATCCGCCAGCTTGCCTTCTAAGAATTTCACCAAGCCAATCACACCCGCTTTAGAAGCTGAGTAATTGGTTTGGCCCATGTTACCGGCAATACCAGCAATGGAACTTAAGAAGATAAAACGTCCGCCTTCACGCATGGTGCCTTCAAGAAGCGCCTCAGTGATGCGTGTAACCGCACCCAGGTTTACGTCGATGGCCATGTTCCAGTAATCACGCTTCATACGCGCAATGGTTTTGTCGCGGGTAACGCCTGCGTTGTGGACCACAATGTCTACGCCGCCATGTCGCTCCATCAATGCTTCGCAGATGACCTTTGGAGCATCTTCAGCTGTTACATCAGCCATAAGAACAGAGCCGCCGATTTCACGGGCGAGCTTGCTGCATGCTTCTTCATCGCCCGGGCGATCGAGACAAACAACGTGTGCACCTTCGAGGGCCATCAAACGTGCGGTTGCCGCCCCAATGCCGCGAGCAGCACCGGTAACCAGCGCAACTTTGCCTTCCAATGGGCAAACCCATGGGGTGCTGCCATTGGCGATTCCACTTTTAGCACTCACACCGATAGGCTGACCTGAAACATAAGCAGAGCGAGCAGAGAGGATAAAACGAAGCGGTCCAGCAATGTTTTCTTCGGCGCCTTCAGCCACGCGAAGCAGTTGAGCGGTAGCGCCCTTCTTGCCTACTTCTTTGGCCACGCTTCGAACAAAGCCTTCCAGTGCAGCTTGTGCACCGGCGACTTCCGCAGATGCTGATGCTTCGGTCGGACGCCCCAGCACAACCACACGGCCGCACTTGCCAAGTCCACGAATCATTGGGTGGAAGAAGTCGTAAAGAGCACCCAACTCATCCGAGCTAGACAATGCTGTTCCGTCCAGCACCAAGCACTTAAGCTTAGGCGTGTTTACATTGCCTTCGCCATCAACGCTGATGGCAGTTGCCGGACGACCAAATGCTTCGCCAGCTTCAGCAAAAGATGCCAGAGCTTCTTCACCCCATACAAATGGGTTGGCTCCCGCTGTGGCCAAGACTTTGCCCAGCGCTTTGGACATATCGGTACCAGCGTTGGTGTAAACAGCGATGTTGAGGTCGTCTAATGGACGCTCAACGCTGCCACCTTTGGCACGCTCAAGTGACTGAGGCATTGGGATAGGCAAACCTAGGCTTTTAACCAGGTTGCGGGCTTTAGGATTTTTTCCAAGTTCTACTAAGTAATCGCTCATTTTAATTCTCCGATAGATAAGTGGTGCAAATTGGGATCAGCGCGCCTTATAGGTGCCAACCATGTATGCTGCGCCGCCAGCGGCGTTGCCCACGTAAACTTTGTCTTCGCCTTCGATGTAGAGGCCTGCGTTCCCTGGCAAAACCAAAGGACGGGTAAACTGCGCATCAAACGTTCCGATGGATGAACCGTCGGAAAAACGTGTGCCGTTTAAGCCTTCCATGGCACGGGCCATGGTTGAGAAGCCGTGTAAGATGGTGTTCTTGAATCCAAATGCTTTTGCGTGCACCGGAATCCAGTGAATAGGATTGAAGTCGCCCGTAAGCTTAGCAAAGTCCAAACCTGCCTTGGGACCAATGCGCCAGTACTCAAGCTCTTTGGCTGTTTCTGGAACACATGGTTTAGGCTTCTTGGGACCCTTAGGCTTGTTCTTGTTGCTCAATGGAACAATGGCAAACAAATTGGCCACCACTGCATCGGGCTGATCGACGGTGCCCGTGGTGATGCGCTGATGCAAAACCGCACGGCTGCCATTGTCGTCGATGTTCTCGAGACGCGCGCAAACCACCAGATGTTTGTCGTTGGGTAAGTCACCATTGATTTCCAAGCGGCAACCGCCGTTCATCACCTTAACCAATGGGTAAGGAATGTCCGTGAGGGTCTTGGAAGCCAAAGCAAATCCCCACTGGGGAAACAAATGCGGTGGCAACGTATTTTTGTAACGGGATGGGTCACCACCAACGTGCTTCACATAAGTCTTCACCAGCTCCTTAGAGCGCGGCGGCAATACCTGGCGAAATTCTGGTCCAGGTGTGGAAGGCACGGTGCCACTGGGCTTAACAAAGCCCTGCTTCACGGTGGTTAAAGCCGTACGGCCCAGCTCTTTAAGAACCGGTCCTTGTTCGAGAATGAATTTACTGGAAACAGCCATCAAATCCTCTTTGCGAGAGTTGAAAAAAGGCAACCGGAACCTTCCGGGTGCCGCAGGCTCTCTACCATTTGGTAGGGAAACCGACAAGCCTATTATGATGCGACGCATCAGGGTCCGCAAGGGCCTTTTCAGCAATTTACAGACAGCTCAACATTTAGCTAAGCAACTAATTTTAAACAACAAATACGATCAACGCCCAAGGCGCGATCAATTCAAGAGGCCAGACGGTCCCCAGGAACCCCAGATTTCTCGCCCTTGGGGCCCTACCAAAGCCTCCTGAATCCAAGAGCTCAGAGACCGGTTTCAGCATGTTTCATCGGCCCTTAGAGATCTGCTAGCCTTTAAAGCAGATACCATGTCGACACGCATCTTGATTACAGACACCAGTGCCGCGGTTTGCCGGCTTTACCAGTATTACTTGGAGCCATTGGGTTGCGAATTCCAAACGGCTTCGGATGCTGACGAGTGTCTCAAACTGGCACAAGAGTGGAAACCAGACATCATCACCCTGGGCATGGAACTTGGTGAAACATCGGGCTTAGAGCTTTTACACCAAATCAAAGGTGACGACCGTTTCAATCTCACACCGGTGATTATGATCTCTGCGGTTTCCAGCGAAGAGATGCAAGTACGCGCTTTCGAAGCGGGGGCCATTGAATACATTATCAAACCGTTCACCCCCGACTTCCTGCGCCGACGTGTTGAATCTATTCTCGATCCCATCGAGCGGGATGTAGCCCATGCGGACAAAGGTGAAAGTCGACATAAGGTTTTGGTTGCAGAAGACAGTAAAGCCATCATGCTGCTCTACGAATTCTTATTGGACCAACTCGGCTGCGATATCATTCCTTGTTACGACGGTCTTGTAGCCTGGAAAGAGCTTAACAAGAACTGTGATGCCGTTGACCTCATCATCAGCGATATTCACATGCCCAATATGGATGGCCGCGAATTCGCCAAACGGGTTCGCGCCAACGATGATTTCGCTCAAATTCCTTTGATTATGTCTTCTACCGTCCGCGAGCTTCACGAAATCAAATCGCTCTTGCATCAAGGCGCCAATGACTATGTGACCAAGCCTTTCTCCCACGAAGAGTTTGCCGCGCGGGTCAATGCTCACCTGCGTACGCGCACCATGATGAACGAGCAAGAACGGCTCAACCACGAACTCAGCCGCATGAATGAAATCTTGGAAGAGAAGGTTCGCGCCCGAACCCAGGAAATCAAAGATGCCAATATCTCCGCCATCTACATGCTTGCGGTAGCCAGTGACGCCAAA
>CAZZDT010000580.1:0-3512 GCA_964652435.1 uncultured Bdellovibrionales bacterium | reverse complement strand
GAGGCTTTCTCTGGTTTCAGCTTCTGCGATGCCACCTCCGTTTAAACTAAAGAGGGGAATCTCCAGGGCAACCCCACCGGTGATTGCTCCGTCGAAAGAATCATCGGGGCGCATTTCATAGCCAACTTTGATGTGTGAGAACCATGGCCACGCTTGTGTTTTTTCCATGAAAGTTTGGGCTCTCGCGGCGTCAATTCGAGAGGCAGCGATATCCAGTTCAAGGCGGTTCTCAAGCGCCTGAGCTACATAAACTTGGAGGGGCTCAAGGGCTTCGACTTTAAGTTCGTTTAGCGGTTTTTGTTTGAGGGTGAGTTTAATTTCTTGGGGAAGACCAATGAGCCTCAGCAGCTCTTTACTGAGGAGGTCGTATTCACCTTGCAGCTCGGTAAGATCTTGCTTTGCTTCATGAAACGTTACCTCTGCCAGGGCGACATCAATTTGAGTTCCCAAAGCGCGTTGGGTGCGAAGACGCGCCAGCTCTACCAGTTGCTTTCGTTTTTCCAGCGACTCCTTAGAGGCTTCGATTTCAGCTTCTACAAATCCTATTTCGCGAAAGAGGGTCCGAACCCGAGACTTCACTCTATTTTTTTCCCGAGACAACGCTGCTTCGGCTGCTCGTTTGGAGGCTCTGGCAATAGATTTTTGCGCACCGATTTCACCTGGGCGAGGCGGCCGAACACGAAATTCCACGTCCATGCGAGATCCATCGCCAAATCCATTTTCAAGTTTTTCTTGAGAGTAGCGAATCTCTGGATTTCGCAGTTGTCCAGCCTCGGCAATTCTGGCTTGGCTTAGGGCAACGCTGGCCTGTCGAACTTTAATAGCTGTGCTGGATTGCTGGGCAAGCTCCATAGCCTTTTCAACCGAGAGGGTGAGCTCTGAATTGGTTGCACTCAAGGTGCTCAAGCTTTGGGTTTGTGCTTGTTTGAGTTCTTGCTCTGCTTGGGCTGTTAGATCTGCTTTGGAGAGTGCAATGGGTGAATAACAACCTGTGAGAAGACCCGCTAAAGCCAGGCAGAGAATACACAGATATTTTATTTGGGCCATGGAACTTGAATCCAATGTGGAGTGTTGTCACCGGCATCAAATGCGACGGTGAAGTAACCAGGATTAGAAGAAAGACTGAGTCCTTCTGGTTTATGCCCTTTGAATTCCTTAATAGGCTCGACCGATAAAGAACCTCCCTGCGGTGCTCTTGCATAGGAGACATAGCCGGTAGGCGCGCCATCTCCCATGGAGGGTGTGGATGCAACCAAGAGGGAGCCATTGGGCAAAAAGAGCAGCTCGGAAATTCCACCGGGAACGTTTTGACCATCGCTTTGGGCCGGCACTTTCACCGTTCCCCAAAGTGCTAAATCACTGGTCTCTAGCGCTCCGCTTCTTAAGAAATTTTCCGCATTCTCAAGCTTCCAGATCATCGCTTGGCCTTGAGCATTCAAGGGAGATTTGAGCCCCAGGTAGAGAGCATTGCCATGGGCAGTCATGGCTTCAATTTCGAGCTCTTTGGTATCTCCGGGTAGCCCAAGAGACGTGAGATAGTCCGCTCCATGCTTTTCAATGGCTTGAACAAGGCTTTGATTAGATGCAGCTTGGAAACCCGTAGGTGTTTTCTCAATCTTTAAAAATTGAGTACGGGCAACTTTACGTTTTCCTGAGCGGCTATGGCCTTGAGAGCTTAGCAAATAGATGCCTCCGTCGTTTGCCGCAGCAATGGATTCAAGGTCGTTGAATTGAATATCACCCTGAATGGCGATGGGGTTGGCACCGACCAAACCTTGACCTGACATTTCGAAAATCCAAGGGCTGTCTTCACGTTTAGATTTAAGTCCTGTGTCATCACTGACCACCAAATACCGAGACTCACTTTGCTGCCAGAGAAGCCCTGACGGTTCAAATCGTGAGAGTGATTGAAGACTCTCTGGAATTTGCATCGCAGTGAGGGCTTGGGTTGTGGTCCAGCTGGTGGTTGTCGCTTGAGCCGTTCCGTCGGTTTGCGAATAGTTAAACTTCACGCTCAGAGCTTGGCCTGGAATCAACGAACTCTTGTCGTCTAGTAAAATTGTAACGTGACGACCGAATGCTTGCCGACCCGGGATTTGGCGACACCGAATAGGCACTTCATCAACCAAAGGTCCAAGGGTCACCACACGGCCAGAGAGCATCTTCTCTTCTCCCCGTGGCCAAAGGGTTGCAATGTCCCCACGGCGAATATCAAGAGCTTGGTCTTCGGATAAACAGGCAATCACCCTTGATGATTGAGCGCCTACCATGCCCACGACGATTTCACCTGGTGTAACAACCTCACCCGCATAAGAGTGAATAAGCGTTACCAAGCCGGAGACGGGTGCGATGAGTGTATAACCATTGCGCTCTTCTTGAAGTTTGTTGAGTTTGCGCTTAGCAACTTCGAGTTTGCTTTCCAGTGCTTGAGACATGGCATCCATATCGGCATTACCGATCTCGTCGGCTTGTTGCTCTGCACGTCTGAGTTGGTTGCGAAGGAGGGCTACCGTTTGCGGTTTCTCCTCTGCATCACGTTTGGCGGCAACGTATTTCATTTCAACTTCAGCCAGCTCTTCACCGGTTGCTAGGTTCTGAGCCACTAAGCTTTGAAACCGGCTGCGCTCTGCTTCAAGAACTTTGAGTTGTGCCTTGGCACTTTTGAGCTGGGCTTCTTCTCTTACCAAAGCCAACCGCTTGCTTTCGATGGCATCTTTGTCTTGGGTTTGTGAACGTTGTGCGCCAATGCGTCCGGCAGTGGCCTCAGCCTTCAAGCGATTGTATTCCGCTTGGATGACCTGGATCTCGGCATCAATGGTTTTGGTATCGAGTTGGGCAACAATTTGTCCGGCTTGAACTTCTTGTCCCGCATCCACAGCAATTTGGCTGATGCGTCCGGTATAAAGCGCGCCAATGGAGATTTCTTCACCTTCGGCGAAACCAATGGCTCTATCGGTGCCATGGCCCACTTCATACAATCCAAAGGCGCCTACCAAGGAAATGGTAAAGATTGCCCAAGGGCCCACGCTTCTAAGTCTACGTTCTGTTTTCCAATCCATCGTCTTATAAATCCAGTGTGGGTTCTTGCATCAGCAGGGTAACATCGCGAACACCGTCGAGGCCTTGGAGGCTGGCAACCAGTGCACTGCGTGCTTCGGGGTGGGGGATACTGATTTGGTAGGCATGCTCGACCATTTTTCCTTGGGCAGCTTCGCGCAGCGTAACCAGGACGAATGAGTCACAATGCTTTTTCAGCATTTGTCCAACCAGAGCTTGAGCTTCTCCTTCAGGCGGTAGAGCGAATCGAACCAAACCGTCAAAATGTCTACGTGCACCAAAAGCGGTTAGATCAAGCGCCAGGGCAGCTACGAGAAATACGATGGTTCCGGCGATAGCAGCAGCGTAGGCTTGAAGTCCTGAAGCAATGCCCGCTGCAAGTGCCGTAAATACAAAGACCATGTCTCGTGGATCACGCATGGTTGTACGGAATCGAATAATTGAAAGACCGCCGG
>CAZZDT010000579.1:0-3517 GCA_964652435.1 uncultured Bdellovibrionales bacterium | reverse complement strand
ATACAACAATGGAAGCTTCCAGGGCCAAATCATCGCCCCTCTCGAAGCCCGAGATCTCACCTGGTCTATTGAAATCTGCCACCAAACAAGCTTGTAGAAAGCTCCATCTCAACCTATACACGGGGTGTCTGAATTTTATGCGTGTTTGTGTCGCATGAATTTCGGCATTCCCACGGGGTGCGCTTTGGCGCTGAGAAGAGCATCATGCCCTAACCCGTTGAACCTGATTCGGTTTGTACCGACGAAGGAATGGGAAGGCTCTAAGCTCAATGCCCTTTGCCGACCGTTCCTTGTGCTATCTTGCAGGAGAGAGAAATGGCGGCCAATGTCTTACCAGTTGATCCCAACTCGTTGATCACACGTACCCCTTTGAGTGGCTCACAGAAAGTCTACGCCAAAGGCACCATCCATCCCGATATTCGGGTGCCGATGCGCGAAGTAACGTGCACCAACAAAGAAATCGTCACTCTCTACGACACTTCCGGTATCTACACCGATCCCAAAGTTGAGATTGATGTGGCCAAGGGACTTCCTAATGGTCACCGAAATGAGTGGGTCGAAGCTCGAGGTGATACCGAGTTTTACGAAGGTCGTGCCGTTAAGCCCATGGACAATGGTCACCGCACTTCACTCTTGGCTCGTGGTACCAGCTTTCCTGCGTTAACGCGCAAACCCAGACGTGCCAAAAAGGGACAAAACGTTACGCAAATGCACTACGCACGTCAGGGTATCATTACACCTGAAATGGAATACGTTGCGATTCGAGAGAATATGCGCTGGGCGGAACTTCGAGAGCGATACACAAACGCAGAGCGCGATAAGCGTCTTCGTGGTAACCCATGGGGTGCCAACCTTCCCCAGGAAGTCACACCGGAATTTGTTCGCAAAGAAATCGCGGAAGGCCGTGCAATTATTCCGGCCAATATCAACCACCCCGAGCTCGAACCGATGATCATCGGACGTAACTTCTTGGTGAAGGTAAACGCGAATATTGGTAACTCTGCGGTCACATCTTCAATTTCCGAAGAAGTAGAAAAAATGGTCTGGGCCATCCGCTGGGGTGCCGACACCGTCATGGATTTGTCCACCGGCAAAAACATTCATGACACCCGTGACTGGATTCTAAGAAACTCTCCGGTACCAATCGGAACCGTTCCAATTTATCAAGCTTTGGAAAAAGTAAACGGGGTTGCCGAAGACCTGACTTGGGAAATTTTCCGCGACACACTTATCGAACAAGCAGAACAAGGCGTGGATTACTTCACATTGCACGCTGGCGTCCTCCTCTCATACATCCCTCTGACCACTGAACGCGTCACAGGTATTGTTAGCCGAGGCGGTTCCATCATGGCCAAATGGTGCATCTCGCATCACAAAGAGAACTTCCTCTACGAGAATTTCGCTGAAATCTGCGAAATCATGAAAGCCTACGACGTGAGTTTCTCACTTGGCGATGGGCTACGCCCCGGCAGTGGTGCCGACGCCAATGATGAAGCTCAATTGGCAGAGCTAAAAACTTTAGGCGAACTCACCAAAATCGCCTGGGAACACGATGTTCAAGTGATGATTGAAGGTCCAGGCCATGTGCCCATGCATATGATTAAAGAAAATATGGACCTCGAATTGGAACACTGCCACGAAGCCCCCTTCTACACACTCGGGCCTCTGACTACGGATATTGCACCAGGCTATGACCACATCACCAGTGGCATTGGTGCTGCAATGATTGGATGGTTTGGATGCGCCATGCTTTGTTACGTGACTCCAAAAGAGCACTTGGGACTTCCCAACAAAGATGATGTGAAGACTGGGCTGATCACCTACAAGCTGGCTGCACATGCCGGTGATGTGGCCAAAGGGCACCCCGGCGCCCGTTACTGGGATGATGCCATGAGCCGGGCACGGTTTGAGTTTAGATGGGAAGACCAGTTCAATCTTGGACTCGACCCGGATACGGCCCGCTCCTACCACGATGAAACCTTGCCGAAAGACAGTGCCAAGGTGGCCCACTTTTGCTCCATGTGCGGACCGAAATTCTGCTCCATGAAAATTTCAGCCGATGTTCGTCAATATGCCGAAGAAAAAGGCCTCACGAGCGTCGAAGCCATTGAAGCCGGAATGGAATCAAAAAGCCAAGAATTCCGGGAAGGTGGCTCTAAGATCTACGTGCCGCAGAACCCCTAGAGAACCCAAGCTCCGCCCCTTGAAACGGAGGCCATCTGCGTCCATTGTATATGCCACCGAATGCCATGTCCCACCTCGGGGCTGACGGCTAGAGAATAGGCTTACCAATGAGTGCAATTGTAGATATCCGGGGCGTAACTAAGGATTATCCTTTAGGAAAAACCGTCGTCCAAGCTCTTCGTGGGATCGACCTCACCATCGACCAAGGGGAATTCACCGCCATCGCCGGCCCTTCCGGCAGTGGTAAAACCACCCTCTTGAATCTCATAGGGTGTGTGGATGTGCCCACCACAGGCACGGTTTTGGTCGCTGGAAAAGCCATCGAGACCCTCAACGACAAGAGCCGCACCGAGCTTCGCCTCAGAAATCTTGGCTTCATTTTCCAAACATTCAACCTGGTTCAAGTACTCAATCTCTACCAGAACGTCGAATTTCCATTGCTGCTCCAAGGTGACCTCACCAAAGCCGAGCGGCGCAAACGGGTTGAAGAAATCGTTGAAAAGGTCGGTCTAACCCCACAGATGAAACAACGTCCCAACGAACTATCCGGTGGCCAGCGTCAACGTGTGGCCATTGCCAGAGCATTGGTTACCCGGCCACAAATTGTTATGGCCGATGAACCCACCGCCAACCTCGACTCCGTTACAGGACAAAACATCATCGACCTGATGCGCCATATGAATGAAGAGGATAAAACGACCTTCATCTTCTCCACCCACGACCACCGAGTCATGAACCATGCCCGTAGAATCGTTAAACTCGAAGATGGCGTCATCAAAGACCACGGGCTAGAACCCATGCAAGAGGCAGTTTAAGCCGTGGATACCATGTCGATTCAAATTGCGATTCGCAACCTGATTGCCCACAAATTCTCAAGCATCATTGTTGGAACCATCATCAGCTTTGGTACCTTTCTCTTGGTGATTGGTCTGGCACTCACGGACAGTGTGAATCAATCCATGGAGCGTACCATCACATCAAGCTTAGGTGGGAACCTCCAGGTTTACTCCGCCGATGCCAAAGATAAACTTTCGCTTTACGGCGATGGTTTTATGGGCACACCTGAATATGGAGAAATGCTCTCCTTTGGAAAAGTTCGGTCCGTCATTGAAGCTGTTCCAGAAGTGAAAGCAATGGTCCCCATGGGTTCCAGTAACGTTATTGTGAGCAATGACGGCAATGAACTCGATGCATGTATCAATGAACTGCGTGACGTCGTAGACAGTGGTCAAAATGACCTACGGCAAGAACTTATCACCAAAATCGAAAGCATCATCGCAGATCGAGAAGAAGAAATCATACGCGGCAAAGAAGTTGCGGGTGATGTTGAGCG
>CAZZDT010000578.1:0-3519 GCA_964652435.1 uncultured Bdellovibrionales bacterium | reverse complement strand
GGAGGCCGTCGCCAATTACCTCTTAGATGCAACGAATCTGCCAATGATGCCCGCCATCGCTATGCGGATTGTGAGGCTATGTCGTGATCCCGATGTGAATGCCGAACAAATTGAAAAGATTGTCCAAAGCGACCAGGCCTTTACTGCACAGCTTTTGAAGACTGCGAACTCAGCGCTTTATAGACGCTCGGTTCCAGTGCGTTCGATTAAACAAGCTGTGGTTCGGGTTGGTCTGCGCCATGTGAATAATTTGGCTATCGGCTTATCGGCTAACTCACTGCATAAAAAGCATACGCCACGTGCACAAAAGCTTTGGCAAGAGTCGCGTACTGTTGCCAGTGCGGCCCAAGTGGTGGCGTTGCCATACAAGTTACACGAGGATGCATTTGTAGCCGGGCTTTTGCACAACGTTGGTAAAACCCTGCTTAACAATCTCGACAGTGAACGTTTTGAGGAATGTATTTCGTTACAAGTTGATGGAGTGCATCCCTTGGAGGCGGAAACCGACCTCTTTGGGGTTGATCACACGTACCTTGGTGCCGCTCTGGTGAAGAAGTGGGAGATTGATCCGGCTTTTGGCGAGGCTATTGGCTTTTATCCTGAGCCATGGAGCGAGTCCGGCCTTTCGAAAATCGGTAAAATTTTGTCGTGTTCCATCCACCTGGCACAGGTTCTGATGGATCTTCCAGTTTTTACGTTTATCGATGAGCCGCTTGAGCCTGAAGAGCGACGCATTATGGAAGAAGAGATTATGGAGCATCCTGCGGCCATTGCTCTAAAAATGAAACCAGAGCAGTTATCCCAAACGATTTCTCGTCTGGAAAAAATCTTTATTCTCGATGGTGCTGAAGACTAGGTCGATTGTTGGTTTTCCACTGAATCCCAAGCTTCTGCCTGAATCTCTCTTGGTTTTGTTTTTGAAGCTGGACCTACCACTCTAAAGCTGGGACACTTTATTCGCCGACTTAGACTATGTCTGTCATCGGTGGAGTGATGATGTTTTTTAAGAAGTCCAGGTTTGACCAACAAGAGCACAGCGATGCGTTTGTGGATTGGATGGCTCTGCGTCTTCAAGAGTATTTTGAAACTGAATCAGCTTTCGATCCGCATGAAATAGGACTGATGCTCAACGAAGAGGACGGTGAAAAGAAGATTCACCCACTTCGGCCTGAAGGTTACTTCATTGGCTTGATGAACAGTGTTTTAAAGAAGACCAATTGGTTCGGACGTCGGCGGTTTTGGAACACATTGGTTCAAAGGTTTAAATCTTTAGACCCAGGTGTAACCTCCATTGATCCCGTAGAGTTGTCCGTTTTCTTAGAGACTTGGCGCCAGCATTACCGTAATGAGCACTCGGTTGATATTTACGAGCACCTTCCGGCTCAGGACCTTATCATCAAGTATGCAGCCATTCGTGATGAGCTGGTGAAGCAACGATTCAACTCAACTTTTGGCCGGCATGACTCTTTAGATTGGGTAGTTGAAGATTTAACGCTTCATTACTTAGAGCGCTTTGATAATGGCGGTCGTTGGAAAGCCTATGAGTGGGCGCAGTACATCTTCAATTATTTCGGTCATGTGGATCGGATGCGTTTTATCGTAACATTCAATTTAGCAATCGAGTCCAGCAACCTTCTCATGGAGAGTGAACCGGAACTTCATCAGCGTGTGATGTGGCAGGCTGTCCCGGACCTTTTTTACATCACGTATTTGTACCGACTCGCGTATGGCGACGCTATGGTCGACTACGATTCATTGGTTCAAATAGGTATTCTTCATCAAGTACATGAAAAAAGTGATGTGGCACAGGTCTTCGCTGAGCATGGTTTTCAAATGGGTGGTGGGATTCCGATTATTCGAATGGGTGCTCCTGGAGAACAAACCGACGAGCCGGCTCCACCTGCTGAGGATATCGGCGATTTATCCCAAGAGATGCCGGTGGTGGTGGGGATTGAGGGAAACACCTTTTGGGACCCTTGGGAAACATCGACTTTAGAAAAGAATCAATCCAGTTCCGATAGCGAGGCCGAACAGTTTTTTCCCGGTGAGCGATTGGGTATTCCCTTGGCAAGTATTGCTGAAGGCGATTACAAACTTACGATCCACGATAATCTGGGTCCGGACCGGACGATGAGTTGTGAGGCTTCGCAGCATTTATTCTCGATGTTGGTTGGGGAGGCTCCCAGCCAGTCTTCCTTGGAGGTGATGAAACACTTACCGTTTCGAGCGGGAATTTATGTGATTTATCGCGAGGGGCAGGGAAGTGCTTTTGTCGGTTATTGGATCGATGGATGGTCCGATGAGATTTCGGTTACGGAAGACGAGTATGAGGCAGCCAGTCGAGATCAACGTGCATCGTGGTCATTAAGCGTTCGGGTGGATCAGCAAGAACTCGCTGATATATGGGCAGAAAATGCTGAGGGGAATCAGGCTTTACCCATCTTGTTCGAAACCCATTAAGTGTAGGGCCTTTAGAGTCACTGTACGATAAAATCCTCACTCCCAGTGCTTTTCCCTAGCGACTCCTCATTTCTAGAAAGTATAATAAATTCATAGAGATGTTGCCCAAACGGGCAGATAAAGCAGCGCAGGCATGCAATGAAAACACGGATTATATCATTCGAGCATATGAGTGCGGGTCTACGCGAAGGGCTTCGTTTGCCAAAGTCCGGGACCAAACCTACTGAAAAACAAACCGAGATCATTGATTTGAATAAGCCTTCCTCACCGACTTCGCCGAGGGGAAGAGCGGGTTGGGTGAGTGTGGTTGATGGCACCCGCGAAGGAGAGCGCTCGTCTCAGTTTTCTACAAGCATCGCGAACGCCAATTCGAACCACAACTTTTCTTCTTCTGATATCAGCGGCGGTCTCCGTATCTATGTGGACCATTCTGAAGTGACCTTGACCACGTCTGGCTCTTACACGACCACTGGGGATGTACTGACTCAATTGGCTAAAGACATGAGTTCTGTTCAAAATGTTCGAGCAACTTGGGAGCCGAACGGGTCTCGTTTTCATATTGAGAAAACAGACAGCCGACCTCTGAATATATCTGTGGGTGTTGGTGGGTCGAATACAACTCAGAATCAGGGCTTGATCAATCTATTAACAAACGCCACAGTGAATCGTCATCACACGCCCCTGAGAGGGGAATGGGCGGAGACTGGCCGCATTCAGTTGGAAAGTGGTTGGTCCGAGAATGCGGTTGTGATCAATGGGGTTGCCATCAAGCACTATTATACCGATACCTTTAATGGTCGAATTGAGGCGATCAATGAAGTGACAAAGGAAACGGGTGTGACCGCTTTTGGGCAACCAGCGCACCTTGAGGCAAGCATTGGCTTTGATAAGGCGGAGGGTGCGTCCAGTTTTAGTTACAAGGGCATGAGCGTAAACGGGGTTGGGATCAGGTTACGTGAGTTTGAACCGGGAGAATCAGCTAAGGATGTTGTGACCGATATTGTGAAGAAGGTCGGTTATCACACTCGGAACAATGGTCCTTTGCATTATCTTGATGTC
>CAZZDT010000577.1:0-3519 GCA_964652435.1 uncultured Bdellovibrionales bacterium | reverse complement strand
TTCTAACCGAATCAACATGCCTCACGTGGCTGAAGACGTATTGGCCAACGGCCACGCCGATATGGTGTCGATGGCTCGTCCTTTTCTAGCAGACCCCGAATTGGTCAATAAAGCTCGTGATGGTCGCGAAGACGAAATCAACACCTGCATTGGCTGCAACCAAGCTTGCCTGGACCATGCATTCAAAAACCTCCGGGCAACTTGTTTGGTGAATCCTCAAGCGTGCTTTGAAACAGAGCTACAATACCTACCCACTAAATCACCAAAGCGTATTGCGGTAGTGGGTGCAGGTCCGGCTGGGTTAGCCTGCGCTACAGTAGCTGCTGAGCGTGGACACCAAGTAACACTCTTTGACGCCGACTCTGAAATTGGTGGTCAATTCAACATGGCCAAGCAGATCCCAGGAAAAGAAGAGTTTCACGAAACCATTCGCTACTTCCAAAAGCGCATCGAAATAACCGGCGTGCAACTTGAACTCAATTCACGGCAATCGGCCCAGTCTCTCATTGACCAAAATTTCGATGAAATCATATTGGCCACCGGAGTTTCACCGCGAGTGACCAGCATCCCCGGTGAAGGGCATCCCAAAGTTCTAAATTACATTGAAGTCCTGCGAGACCATAAAGCAGTTGGTCAAAAGGTTGCCATTGTCGGTGCTGGCGGCATTGGGTTTGATGTCGCTGAATACCTCACTCACGAAGGCGAATCGACTTCTCTAAACATCCAAAGCTACCTCAAAGAATGGGGCATCGACCCCAACAACGAGGTTCGAGGTGGTATTGAAGGCATTCAAGCCCAACCCCACCCCCCCGCTCGCGAAGTCTTTCTCATGCAACGCAGTGACGGAAAGCTGGGAGGAAAACTGGGTAAAACCACCGGTTGGATTCACCGTGCTACTCTTAAAAACAAAAAGGTGAAGATGCTCGGCTCCGTTGAATATCTCAAGATTGATGATGCTGGATTTCATATCCGCACCGGCGGGAAGCAAGAAGTACTGGACGTCGACAACGTCATCATTTGTGCTGGCCAAATCCCTCGCCGAGACCTCCAAGATACCTTGGTGAAAAGCGGGATGAATGTGCATTTGATTGGTGGCGCCGATGTGGCCGCTGAGCTGGATGCCAAGCGGGCCATCAACCAAGGGTCGCGACTGGCTGCCAAACTCTAAAATTTCCATGACACTTTGCTGCCATCTGGTGGCAAAACGAAGTCCAATGGTCTAGAGTTCGACGGCCCCCTATGGCCTATGACTTACCCGAGGACTTCGAGAACATGATGAAAAACCTTGTTTGGCTGGCTTTCTTTTTCCTAATGGCTTGTTCAGGTGACGATGCAACGGATCCCACCGACACGTCAGATGCAACAGATGTGACAAGCTCCGCTGATGCTGCAGATCCAAGCGACTCCACCGATGCTGCAGATGCCTCAGACGAATCGGACACAAGTGATGCTGCCGACAGCAGTGACCAAACCGATGCCAGCGATGATTCGGATCCAACCGATGAAACCGATACGAGCGACCCGACCGATCCTACAGACAGCAGCGACCCCGCCACTGACGACATGGACCCAAGCGATGGAACGACTCCGACCGATCCAAGCGACGACCCTACGGATGCACAAGGCGAGCCTACCATCTCACTGGTCAATGCTTTCCCGAACTTAGACTTCACCCGCCCACTGCTGGCTCGCCAAGCACCGGGTAATCCAGACCGCTGGTATGTAGTAGAGCAACGCGGACGTATCTTTTACTTCGATAATAACGAAACAACTTCGACGAAAAACGAATTTCTAAACATCAGCTCGAGAGTGCGCGGCTACAACGATTCCGGCGGTGGCTATAAAGAAGAGCAAGGCCTTCTCGGATTTGCGTTCGATCCCAATTTTGAAACCAACGGTTTCTTCTACGTCAATTACACCGGCAACGGTCTCGACGGCGACACCATTGTCTCCCGCTTCTCATCCAATGCTGATGGTACCGTAGGCGACGATACCTCCGAAGAAATCCTCATGGAAATTGCCCAGCCCTACAGTAACCACAACGGTGGGCATATCGAATTTGGTCCCGACGGTCATCTCTACATCGGCCTGGGCGATGGTGGTGCTGCGGGCGACCCCTTTAACCATGGCCAAGACATCAACACTTTATTGGGAACCATTTTGCGAATTGATGTAAGCAGCGGTACTTCTTACGACATCCCTGCCGACAACCCATTCGTAGGCAGCACCGGAGCAGACGAAATCTACGCTTACGGGCTTCGCAATCCATGGCGTTTCCACTTCGACCGTGAAGACGGCACGCTTTGGGCAGGCGACGTTGGCCAAGATGAATACGAAGAAATCGATATCATCATCAATGGTGGCAACTATGGATGGAAAGTTCGCGAAGGAGCGCACTGCTATGAGTCGTTCAACTGCGACTCCGAAGGAATGATTGACCCCGTAGCCGAATACAGTCACTCCGTTGGTTACTCTGTCACAGGAGGTTACGTCTACCGCGGTGAGCTACTTACCAGCCTTACCGGTAAGTACCTTTACGGCGACTATGGATCAGGAAATGTCTGGACATTAACGGCGAATGAAGACGGCACATACACATCAGAAAGATTGCTATCCAACACCGGTAAAACCATTGCCAGCTTCGCAGAAGACCTCAATGGCGAGATGTACATTGTTTCCCTTTACACCGGGGAAGTCTTAAAGCTCATCGAGACCATGGAATAAGCAAGCAAAACCAAGACTACTCATCATTGAACCGGCTCCATCGGCGTCTCTACCCGATCGGGCCGGTTTTTTTATCAACCTGCTCAAAACCTTGCTCTGAGTGTGCATAAGCCGCTTGCAAAGCGGTGCGCAGAGCACTAAGACTCGTCTCTTGCGCGCACCACAGGGTATGCAGGAGACAAATTCATGAAGTTTTTACATCCAGAACGAGATAATTCGCTCGAACTTTCTCTCGACGACGTTTTCATCGTCCCATCCTATTTCGATGGTACATCTCGTATGAACGTCAATCTCGTTCCTCGAGACTTCGGTGGCAGCTCTAACCCCATTGTCGCCGCCAATATGAACGCAGTAACGGGCAAACGTATGGCTGAGACCATGGCCCGATACGGTGGTATCGGTGTACTTCCGCAAGACATGGATCTGACCACAGTTGAGCGCATCGTACGCCATATCAAACAAGCCAATCCTGTTTACGACACTCCGCTTACCGTTACCGGTGAAGCTACCCTGCGTGACGTTCAAGGAATCATTCTCAAACGTGCCCACGATATGGTTGTCGTCGTTGACGATACCCAAAAGCCTCTGGGAATCATTACCCATGCAGATCTCCGTGAAAAAGACCAATACACGCCAGCATCACAATTGATGCAAACACGGCTCGTCACGGTGAAGGATGGAATCTCAAACCGAGACGCATTCATTGAAATGGAAAAAGAGCGCGTTAAAGCGGCTCCCGTTGTGAATGAAGCCGGCAAAGTGGTGGGTGTTTTAACCCGTGAGGATGCTGTCCGC
>CAZZDT010000576.1:0-3526 GCA_964652435.1 uncultured Bdellovibrionales bacterium | reverse complement strand
TAAACCAAATATTTTGAGTCTCGATAGTAAGGGATTTATACGGGTTGATTATCACGGGCTCGCAACTCAATTTACAAATCCAAATATTTGCAACGAGGACCTAACCAATAATAGTCATTATGAAAATCTTGCTGCTCGAGTGCAATACGAAACTGAAAATGTGATACTGCGGTTGGTAGCTTTATTAAAAAAGAAATTTCCGGAAGACGTTCTCTATCTCACCGGTGGTGTTGCGTTGAATGTAGTAGCAAACGAAAAAATTTTAGGTAGTGGGTTATTTGACAGAGTCATTATGAATGGTTCCGTGGAGGATAATGGCACAGCAATTGGTGCAGCTACTGCTGTTTCCTATGAATTAACTGGGGTTCGGAAAGCTCATAAAGTTACAGATTTCTTTGGTCGTGTGTATACCGATGAAGAGTGTCTGGAGGTTGCAGCCAAAAGCCAATTGGCACATATTGTTCTAGATAATGACGAAATTCTTAAGCGTTGCGCCAAGCTTTTAGCGAAAGGAAATGTCATTGCTTGGTTTCAGGGCAAGAGCGAATTCGGCCCACGAGCCCTTGGAAATAGAAGTATTCTAGCAAATCCAAAAGAAAAAAACACAAAGTACCTTTTAGATGCCTTTATGAAAAGAAGGGACAGATATAGACCTTATGCTCCGGTCGTCATAGAGGAAGAAGCCAGCAACTTTTTTCACATAACGGGGAACTCTCCAGTAATGATGAGAAATATTAAGGTTAGGAGCAAATCGTTACCTGCGATAACTCATGTGGATGGTTCTGCAAGGGTTCAGACGGTAAGCTACGAGGATAATCCAAAGCTCTATTCTTTACTGGTCAAAGTGAAACATTATATTGGGGTTCCAATCTTACTAAATACCTCTTTCAACCTACCTGGTGAACCCATCGTTGAGACGCCGTCTGACGCGATTTCTACATTTTCACGGAGTGCTATTGATTATTTGTGTATTGGGAACATCCTAATTTCAAGAAATGAAAAATAATCTCATAAATTGCTGTAACAGATTAATGATATCTTTTTTTAATCCGTTGAGGTAGGGACTAGGCCAAAGGCTACCACGCACCTCTCTGCTTCACTTGTGAAAAGTAAAGTTCCGTAGGGAGTCGAAGACGGAAGCGGAATTATGTCACCAAATTGTGGTTTATAGGTGGTCTTAGGGAAAAGCATTTCGGATAATAGGTAAGTCATAGCCGTGAAGACTTAAGTTGATTGCTCCTTCGTTGGTCTTATTTGGTTTGATTTTCTGTACGCCTATAACTCAACTAACCAAACCTGAAGGGTGGATATCTGACACTTGAACACTATTCTTCAACAGCTTATTGAACCAAACGTATAGCTGCGCCTCTCTTGGCCGTTTCTTATCAGGGCTCTGGGTTTAAGACTGAATAATAGCTCTATAACGTATCCTAGCTTACTTATGCGGAGTTTACCGCGCTTCAATGCTTGCGGTAATTCAATCGTTTTCACAAGATCGCTCTATAAATATAATATCGATATTAATTTTGACACCAAAATTGATACATCCCTGAAAAGCTCCGCGGGTACCTTTTCTCGAATTCATTCCATTTTTCCAGATCGTATCGGTCGTTAATTCGCGGGTATGTCATTGAAAAAGTCTCATTTAAACCCTCATTATCAAAGCCGCAGAAAGTTAAACCTAGGGAATTTAGCGCATTTTGAATTTTTGGGATGGTAAAGTTTTGTTCTTGTACGTGAAAAATCAAATCTCTGAGCGCGCTTAAGCTATAAAAGTCATTTGCTGTTGTAAGGAGTTTATGATCCCATCGCGGCGAATCAATAATATCTTTTCTACAGGATCTGATATAGACTTCATCGATACAGGTCGATGTGCTTGCTATATCCCTTCGAATACTCTCTATATGCTGCCTTGCGAGACTACTATAAAGACCGACTCTAAGTAATCCCCTGGGCCTGAGAAATTTAACCAAGTGCTTCCACCCCTCTAATGGATCTCTCATATGATGCAAGACACCTACACATTCGATAATATCAAATGATCGACCTAAATCTTCCAGTTTCAATATATCGCCCTGCAAATATTCGATATTATGAATTTCTAGCTCTTCGGTTTTCCTTTTTGCATAAGCTAGGCTAGCCAAACTCAAATCGATTGCCAGAACATTGCAATCTTTATACGTCCGGGCGGTCTGGATAGAATGTTGCCCTGTTCCACAGCCTGCAATCAAAATATCCGGACATTTGACACTCTCTAAACACTCCAAATTTGCATTTAATCCAACTAAGTTGATGACTTTTTTTATGGTGTTGGGCTCATTTTTAATTCCGATTCCAACCCATCGTGGATATGGGTTTTCTTCATATTGTTTTCTCACCTTTTTTGACGTTTTATCGGCTAAAGCACTTAGCACGGGGAGTTTTCGAATTTCATTCTTTTCAATCAAGGGGTCATTGATTTGTATTTTCTTAATCTTTATGTGTAGGTCACTCAACTTTAGGTTCTTACGCCACTCAAGTTTATAAAGTGGTCGAAAACAGGCCAAGCATAGAACTTCTAAACTCCTAGGTTGGGTGTTTTTTTGCAGCAACGCCGTTATTTTTTGCGCAAGCCTACTAACAGCTTCTATGTCTTCGTCGCTTTCAAAATATATATACTCATTTATGAAACATTGTAGAGCCAGGCTTTCCAAAAATTGCATTTGTTTTAGTGTTAGTTCGACTTTCTCGACGTTATGTAATAAAAATTTACGCAATTCCATAAACAATTTTTCAAAAGTAAGATCGGGTATAGGACATTGCTGTATGAGTATCTCCAGCAGTGGAAACTTAGCTAATCTGTCAAGAATTAGATAAAATTCCGGAATTTTCCGAATTGGAAACTGAGTCGCAATCGCCTGTCTTACATCTTCTTCTGTGGTTAAAAGACTTAAAATTGATTTAGCTATACTACTTGGCCGAACAAAAGTCCCCTCGGCAAGTAAATGTTCCAGAACAGGATGTAAATCCCTTCTAGGATTAACGAAATTTATTTGTTTGAGGGTCTCACCTAACGCACAATAAGCCTGATCGTAAGTAGGCTTTAGCTCAATTGCATACTTATAGCTCTCAATCGCCAAATCCGGTTTCCCTAATGTCTTTAGGGCGTTGCCAAGATTATTATGAGCGTCTGAGTAATCTGGCTTGAACTCAATAGCTTTCTCGTAACTTTTTAATGCTAATTCATGTTGTCCGCTTGTTTTAAATGAAACCCCCATATTATTGTAGGCTTCAGCATAATTGTGTCTGACTTTAATGGCTTGAGCATAATACTCTATAGCTTTATAGGATTGTCCCATCATCTCTAAAGATATGCCCAAATTACAATACGTATCGGCAATATCCGGTTTAAGGCTAATTGATAACTTGTAATTGCCGACCGCTTTTTCATAGTTATTAAGGTTAGTGAATGTTTTCGCCAAATTGTTATAAGCTTCCGCATAGTCAGGTTTAAGTTTGATGGCTTTATTGTAGTGAGTTATGGCTT
>CAZZDT010000575.1:0-3530 GCA_964652435.1 uncultured Bdellovibrionales bacterium | reverse complement strand
AGCGGTACCACGCACATCAAAGGTGCCTCACCGCCGCCGCCATGGTGGTCGTCGTGTCCGTGGTCATCGTGACCATGGTGATCGCCATGTCCACCGTGGGCAGGAGCTGGTCTAAAATAGGCTCGGCCAACAACCGGCATCAGGTATCCAATGCTCAGCAGCGACGAGATCAGTAGGGTGACCAGGTAAATCGTTTGTCCGGTATCAAGAGCACCCAGACCTAAGAACCATTTGCCCCACACGCCACCGAAAGGCGGAAGGCCAATGATACTAAAGGAGGCTATGGTAAAAGCCCCCAGGGTCCATGGCATCCGTTTGGCTAAACCATCCATATCGGAAATGTTCTTCAAGTGAGCACCAACGAATATCGCACCGGCGCAGAAGAAGAGGGTGATTTTACCCATAGCGTGCATCACGATGTGCATCGAGCCTCCCATGGCACCTGCTGCATTGGCCATGGCCGCACCCAGTACAATGTAGGAGAGCTGGGAGATGGTGGAATATGCAAGACGCGCTTTGAGGTTGTCTTTGGTCAATGCCACGCAAGAAGTAAAGAGAATGGTGACGGCTGCTACGGCCATGAGCCAATCACTTGCTCCTGTATCTGCCAGTAAATCGATACCGAAGATGTAAACCACCACTTTCATAATGGTGAATACACCGGCCTTTACAACCGCAACGGCGTGAAGCAATGCACTGACGGGAGTGGGAGCAACCATCGCGTTGGGAAGCCACTTGTGAAAGGGCAAGAGCGCAGCTTTTCCTGTTCCGAAAGCAAAGAGTGCAAGCAGGATAGCCAGGGTGGTGTTATCAACTTTACCCTTAAGGATACCACCCTGAACAAAGTCCATGCTGCCAGTGTAGTACCAAACGCCCACAACACCTGCGAGAAGCAAGCACACTGAAGTGCTGACAAGAATACCCATGTAGATGCGCCCAGCGCGTTTTGCGGATGCGTCTTGGTAATGAGTAACCAATGGGTAGGTGGAGAATGTTAAACACTCGTAAAAAGCAAAGAGTGTGAGAAGGTTCGATGAGAATGCCACACCAATGGCAAAACCAATGGCGCTGGCAAAGCAGGTAAAGAAACGGGTTTGGTTGTCTTCATCGTGGCCTCGCATATAGCCGAATGCGTAGACCGAAGTAACGATCCAGAGTCCGGATGCCACCAAGCCAAAAAGCATCCCCAAGGGTTCGACCTTGAAAGAGAGCGATGCTCCGGGAAAGATGTCGGCCACGAAAAATTCGGGTCGTCCACCAGCCGTTACTTCAGGGTAAATCTGACAAACAAAGTAGAAGGTAACGATTGCCATAAGAGTATGGAACCCGTCTCTTACGTTGTCACTTGCTACCCGCCCTAGGATATTGATCATCACTGCCGCAAAAAGCGGGAGCAGGACTGGAATCAAAACACTGATGTCACCACTCATTTGACGCCTCCTGCAGTGAGAAGAAGATCGGCCGCTTCACGGGCTGATGCGAGCATTGGATCGGTGAAAATACCAAAGTAAAAAGATGCACCGATAAGTAGATAGGTGGGAACCAAGAGCCCCCAAGGTGCGTCTTTGCATTCGGCGCCCTCTGGCGGCTCTTGAAAGTAAGCGGCCTCCACAACTTTCCAGATGTAGAGAACTGCCAGCAGAGAGGCCAAGAGAATCAGCGGAACAACCCACCACATGCCGGCCTGCAAGGCTCCGAGAGCGAGGTACCATTTGCTGACAAAGCCGGCGGTGAGTGGAACCCCAATCATGCTGAGACCACCGAGAACAAAGGCAAAGGCGGTAAGTGGCATACGTTTGCCAAGGCCTTTCATATCGTCAATGCAGGTTGAACCAATTTGGTAAGCAACGCAGCCAAGGACGAGAAAGAGTCCACCTTTCATCAACGCGTGGTTGAAGAGGTGAATGATGCCACCCGTAAGGCCATCTTGGTTTCCAAAGCTTAAGCCCAAAACCATGTATCCAATTTGAGCCACACTGGAATAAGCAAGCAGCCGTTTGATGTTGATTTGTCCAATGGCTTTGATGGAACCCACAAAGATGGCCAACATAGCCATGGGAAAGAAAACGGCTTCCATACGCACGGTTTGCTCGATGAGCGCCGCACCGAAGAGAACAAATACAGCGCGAACCAAAACGTAATAGGATACCTTGGTTGCGGTGGCCGAAAGAAAGCTTGAAACCACGCTTGGTGCGTAGGTGTAGCAATCGGGAAGCCACATATGCAGCGGGAAGAGGGCAAGCTTAATGGCTGAACCAATGGCGATGAAGGCAAATCCGGCCCGTATCATGGTTGTATCTGCAACGGGCGGAATCAGCTTCACCAGCTCGGCCATGTTCAAGGTGCCGGTGGCCATGAGTAAAAAGCCCAATCCCATAAGGATGAATGTTCCACCGATGGTACCCATGACGAGGTATCGAAAGGCAGCAAGTGTTGCTTTGGGAGATGACCCCATTCCAATCAGTGCGTAGGCTGATAGAGATGAAATCTCGAGGAATACGAAAACGTTGAATGCATCACCAGTGATGCAAATACCCATCAAGCCCGTAAAGCAGAGCAGAAGCGCGGCGTAGAAGAGGTGATGCTTGTCTTCGGGGATTTCTTTTTCAACACTCTGGCGTGCAAAGAGCATGACCACAAATGTGATGGCTGAAAGCAGTACCAGCATGAATGCGTTGACCACATCAATCTTATAGGTAATGCCAACATGTTGTGGCCAACCGCCAAGATAATAGTCGATGGCGCCTTGGGTCCGTACGCGGTCCAAGATGCTGATAGAGGCCAGCAAGGTGAATACCGACACTGCGGTGGACGCAAACCAAGCAAAAAGCCTGTGGCGCAGCAATACGATGATCGGTCCCGCAAGCAGCGGAACAATGATTTGAAGAGCTGGGAGTTGGACTTGGATACTGCTCACGACGCCGCCTCCTTTTCATTGATTACGTCTTCTTCGATGGTTCCGTAGTCTTCATTGATTCGAACCACCAAGGAGAGTGCCAGGGCCGTGGTTGCAACACCAACAACAATGGCGGTGAGCATCAGGACGTGAGGCAGGGGATTGGAGTACGCCCAGTCTGAACCTTGGGCGATGATCGGAGCAGTACCTCCAGCCACCCGGCCCATGCAGACGTAGAATAAGATGACGCCGGCCTGGAAGAGGTTGAGGCCAATCACGGTCTTAACCATATTGGCTCTTGAGAGAACCAGATAAAGTCCAGTCATCATTAAGATGATAACCAACCAGTAGTTATAGACGCCTTGTCCTGAATTGGTACCGCTGACGCCGCTTGAGGCGGCTGCGAACATAGCCGCCTTTGCAAGGGTAATCATCATTTTCTACCTCGCAGTGCAAACTTGTAAAAGATGGCGAGCATCGCAGCGAAAACTGTGATGCCGACGCCGGCTTCAACAAGAATAATGCCGTAGTGTTGTCCGTGAACGGGGTCTTGAGCCAGTACATTGTATTCGAGAAAGCTGCCGCCTTTGGCCATGCATAAAAGGCCCGTGACGGTGTAAAGGATGACACCCAT
>CAZZDT010000574.1:0-3530 GCA_964652435.1 uncultured Bdellovibrionales bacterium | reverse complement strand
CCGGCAAATTGGCCCCGCCATTGTCTTGTATAAAGCCCTCAAGAAACTTCACGCCCAAGACCGTGCCATTGCCATCACGGAAAAGGTCATCATCGACTCGACCCTTGTCTTTTTGCGCAAAGCTGTTGGAGCTATCAACCAAAGCCGCATTCAGGCTATGGATGATAAAGAGAAACAAACTTGGCTTTCGAAGATTGCCGGGCAGTTCCTCAATGCAACCATTCGTTGGAATCACATCAAGCTTACGGAGCTAAGCTTCACCATCACCCACTGCCATTTTCCAACCATGTGCCGTGAAACAGGCGTACCTGAGTTGGCACCCATTTTCTGTAAAGGTGACGCAGTCTACTTTGGAGAAGATCAAGAAGGGGTCAAACTTACTCGTCCCCATACCATTGCAACAGGTTCGGACGATTGTTTGTTTGAAATGGAATTGGTTCAGATAAAATCTAAATCTTAAGCCAACGGTTAAGGCATGGTTCGAACGGCATCACCGGGGCTGATTTCTTGGTTTGCATTCACAACCAAGCAAGTCGAAGCCTTTTCTTTGGCATCAACCACCATCAGGGTACCAATGTCCAAACGGGCCACCTCTTCAGGCGCACCGGCAAATTGAACCGGGAAGCGGTAAACCTTGAAACGTTGTCCTTTGCTAACACCATCGACACTGCCACGGTCGATAAAGACGTAATTCCCTTGAGCAACGAAAGCTTCGTGGTCATTCTGAACGGCCAAAATTACGCCATCAACAACTTTTTCAGCCTTCGATGGGTAAACCGTAACGAGCGGTGATTGGAGCAGAGGTGCCACCAACTGGCCACGTTCCATCTCCGCAACCGCTCGAAGTACCCGAGCAGTTCCTACACCCTCTCGGTAAGCAACGACCTGAAACATGCCAGTAATCTGAGTCATATAGCCAAAGAAGTCACCGGATTTAGGATGGCTTACCTCTTTGATGGTTCGGTACGAGACATAACGCGTTCCTGGTTTGGGAATGACTCCATCAGAAAACTTCACGTAGACCGTGTCACCGGAAGCCAAAAGGAGACGGTCCGGTGCTGCATTGACCAAGCGCCCTTGCTCCTCCAATTGCTTCTTCGTCAAAAAGATATTTAGAAATGCCCGTTGCGGCTGATTCTCTGGCGGTACTCTTCTCTGAGAAGTCGCTGTCACCACTTCAATCGGCGGTGCTTCTTGATTCAAAAAGTCATCGTAAGCTAACACTTCTTCTTCAGTGTTTTCTTCAATCGCCTCAGAATCATCATCCACTTCACTTTCATCCGCACCCGTCAACTCTGCCGCCATGGCCGCCATACTGGGAAGCTCTTCGGCTGGGACTTGAAAACGAATGATATCGCCCGGATAAATCCAATGCGGATTTGTAATCTCTGGATTCATCGACCAAACCCGCGGCCACATCTCGGGACGTCCCAAAACGGCATCGCAAATATCCCACAAGGTGTCACCGTCTTCGACCACGTGCTGCATCTTGTTCGGCTGAAAATCATCCTGGACCACATCATCGGTTGAAGACTGCGCATAAACAGTCATGCCACTGATAAGGCCAATTGTTGCCAACATGCTAACGACCAATAAGGCATAAAGACGTTTCATATTCATGATCCCCCACCTTGAATCGAGCTCAGATGCACACGTGCCAACTCGGCTTCCGCACTTTGCGGATAACGCTTCAGCAACACGGAAAACGTGGTCCGTGCATCATCAACTCGTTTCATTTTCTTATAACTGAGCCCGGTCTTCAAAAGAGCTCCAGCCGCTTTCGTATGATTTGGATAATCGGTAAACACCCGTTCATAATGAGCGACCGCAACCTTTGGTCGACTCGATTCAAAATGACACTCTCCCAACCAATAATGGGCGCTTGGGACATGAGTGGAACCGGGGTACTTGCCCAGGAGTTTTTCCAAAAGAACACCAGCCTGGTCTAGACGACCGGCACCATGGTGCTCTAGGGCTTGTACAAATAGATTTCGCTCAGGCGTCGTGCTGGTCGTAGTAATCTTCTTTTGAACGATAGGTGCGGGAGCAATATCTACCACCGGCAATGTCTCATTCTCAGGCGTACCTCGTAACCGCAATACGATTGGTTCCTCGTCAGTTTCCTGCTCCTGAGTCGAATCTTCGAGTAGGTTCTCGGGCTTAAGGGTCACAACCTGCAAATTTGGCTGGGGTAACTCACTTACTTGATGCCCATGGCCCCGGGTCTGCTTCAGTACAATCATCTTATTGGTTAAAGATTCAATGCGCTTGTCCTGAGCAACCATTTGTCCCTGCAACGTCTCCACGACCTTTGCAAGACGTTGCACCTCAAGGTCTCGGGCATTGGACCCACAGGCTGAGAGCATCATCACCAATGTATAGACACATATTCCAATAAGGATTTTCACGTAACAATCCACAGGTTGTGTACCGCTAACGATACCGGTACATCCCGAGTTTCCCCTCCCAAGGGTATGGGGTCAAGAAATCGGCAATCTTGGGGTAGTTAGAGAGAAAAATGGCCAGTGTTTGAGGTGATCTCAGGGCGTGGACGGAGAGATGCCCTAACGCAGAGCAATGATTGCGCCTTGGCGCCCCGTTTGACCGTTGTCACGGCGATAGGAGAAAAAACCAGGTTCAGTTTTCGTACAGTGAGAAATGGTATCAATCCGGGCATTCGGTAGACCCGCCTCTAATAGCAAAGCGCGATTTAGACCTTGTAAGTCGGCTCGAGCTTTTCCATCAGGCCGATCCTCGATGAGAGGGCTTGAACCCAAGGCATCCCGCAGCTCCGTTGCCACTTCAGAACCGATTTCAAAAGCCTCAAAGCCAATGGCTGGCCCAATGGCAGCACAAAGCTCACCTGCTTCAATACCCACCTCTTTCAAAGCTTCCACGGCTACCTTAATAATTTTTAGCTTGGTTCCGCGCCAACCTGCGTGCAGAGCGCAAACAGTGGTTCCCGCCCGGTCGGCGAGCAAAATAGGCACGCAATCAGCGGTTAATACGGCAACAGCCGCCTTACGATCGCGAGTCCATAAACCGTCTGCTTTGATTTGGCGCCCAGCATTTTGTGTCACCTGTACGACGGCATTGCCATGAACCTGCTTCACAGTCACCAAACGATGTCGGGTCGCGCCGATTCCCTGCAAAGCGCTTGCTTGATTTTTCAAAACACTCGAACGGTCATCGCCCACACGCAGACTTAGGTTGAGGCTTTGAAAATCTCCACTGGAGTTGCCACCCTGAGCCGACGTAAATCCGTGCACAATATTAGGAATCTCCGCGAGAACCTGCGAATACACCAATGGTTCAGGTTGCATGATAGGCTCAGATGAACAGTCGTGTACGGCTGATGAAAAAGGCATCTAAATACTTAACCTGCACCAGCGCCCGATCGACCTGGCTTACGTGCCTTACGCTCTTGAATCGTTCCAATACGTTGACCCATCCGGACCGCTGCACCTTCGGCTAATCCCTCCAGTGTGACACGACCCTTTTCACCAACCAGCACCACGGTAGAACCAAGC
>CAZZDT010000573.1:0-3535 GCA_964652435.1 uncultured Bdellovibrionales bacterium | reverse complement strand
TTTGACAAACAGGTTTCGGGAGGGCCAAGACACATTTCTATACAGTGTCCTACCTTCCCTTGGAAACTGAATAATCACTTCCTTTGGACCCACCGCCGATTATTCCCTGCATACCCCCGGATTCAGATATTGGTTCGAGATATTTCGATAAAATTGAACTATCCTAACGGTTTAGAACGTCTTCTCGGTCTAAAAATTCATACCAAATGGCACCAAGTCACAGATATTCGATACGATCACGGCTGAATCCCAACTGCCTTGGCTTGGACTGCCTGAGCGAAACCCGTAGAGTTCAGCATGCTCGAAATCCTTTTTGTGCTCGCTATCGTTGCCACATTGCTGGTGCTGCTTGGGCTGCCAGCGTGGGTGGGGTTTAGCCAACTGGTGATGGGAGCACTGGTATGTCTCGGGGTTGGATTGGGCTTTGGTGGACTGGCTGGCCTGATTTACCATTTCCTGCTTTTCAAGCTTTTGCGCGAGCGTGGACTGCCAGCCACACGTTGGTGGGTAGATCCCAGAGCACTGCACCATCATCTCCCAGAAGATATGCAAAAACGCTTGAACATTCTTTTTATCATTGGAGCAGCCGGTTGCGGACTCTGCTTTTTGGGGTGTGCACTCTTTTTCAGCGCGAGCCTCTTAAACTGAAGGCGTCGCGTCTCGAGCAAACTCTTCTTCAAGCAGCTCAACAAAAAACTCCGCCGCTTTTCCAAGCGCAATATCTCGGCGGTGCACCAATTGCGGAATCAAGCGGTGCTGAGAGCCTTCGTCAAAATCTAAAACGACGAGCTCTCCATCGGATAAAACATCGTGAATCAAATGCCGCGGCATCCAGCCAAAACCCACACCAGAGAGCAAAGCCTGCCGTTTAGAGTAAAAATCACTTAACTCAAAAACATGCGGCCCATCCATAAACATCTTGCGGATATGCGGTAATTCGCGGGCATGGACTGGAGCAATCAAGAGTTCAACGGCTTTATGAAAGTCTGCCCGCCCCAAAACCCGCTGCTGCCCCGCCAGAGGGTGATCTTTGTGGGTGGCTAAAACCATGTCTACCGGAGTTAATGCTCGAACCACAAAACCCGGCTCGGAAATCGTGTCCACCGTCAGCATTAAATCAGCTCGAGCCGATTCGAATCTCTCTTGCACGCCGCCGAGATAATCCAAACGCAACTCAACGGTTGTTGGTAAATCCCGAGCGGTAAAACGCTTAAGTCCGCGCATGGCCGGTTCCAATGAAATCACTCCATCAATCACAACCGCCAGCCGAGCCTCCCAGCCACCCTGGAGCCTCGAAGCAAGAGATTCGATGCCGCGAGCTCGGGTCAGAACCTCATTTGCTTCTGCCAAAATCAGGCGACCGGCACGGGTTAATTCGGCCCTGTGACCACTGCGATCAAATAGCTCAACATCCAGAGCCGACTCTAAAGACTTAATCGCGTAACTTACCGCGGAAGTGGCCCGGCCCAAATGGCGCGCAGCCGCAGAAAAGCTGCCTAAGCGGTCAATGGACTCCAGAACTTCAAGCTGATCGAGCGTCAAATGCATCTTCTAATATCCTGAACAAAACGTGCCTTAATCTAACGACTCGTTCATCAAGATTGCAAGAGAATATCGTCAGGAATCCTGACCGCTCTGTCAGGAAATCCCCTAAGGTATCGAAAAATATAATCTTTTATCGAAAAATCACTTTACCCATGTGGTCAAAGGTAGCTATATGCGATGCGTTAGTTGACCAGTACAAAACCGGGGAGGGAATTGTGCTAGATATAACTCAGCAATCCAGGCTCGATTCGAGTCCTATTTCGCGCCAGCAGCTCGGGGGTATGAGCCGCGCGTGTAATATGTTGATTCAAGCAGAACGGCTCTACGAACGAGATCCATCGCATCAACACGAAGTGCTTTTGAAAACGGCACGTCGCTTACTCAATTCCCTGCAAGCAGAATTTCAAAAGCAAACTTAAGGTAAATGCCCAAGCTGCTGTTGCAGATCTATCCAAGGCATACTCAAGAACAAGACCTTAAGTGAATTGGAACGGCTCTTCTTCGAGTTCCAGACCAACAGTATTTCGCCCCGCTCATTGCTCCAGTAGGTTCGCCACTCTTGGCCTGGCTGACGGTTGATATTGTTTGGAGTTCCCAATTCCGTTCTTAATTTGGATTCTATCTCCTCAAAAACATCGAGACCTTTGTCGCTTTCCATGAGCGGCAGTAAATAAATCACTGCACCCAATCCATTATCCAAGTAAACGAAATTTTGAATGCTGGCTCGACCATAGAAACGACTGCGGTAAGAGTCCAAACGTTGACTTTGCTTATCGGGGCTTACACCTCCCAGAACCTTTTTGACCTCGCCCTTGGCCATCCCCCACTCAACCGAATGCAGTCCTCTCGTCCGAGGTGAGTTTTCTACCGGAGGCACTTCGATGTTTTTTTCTACTGCGTTAGGCTTGTCGTTTTTGGCCTCCGCAGAAACTGAAGGTGCTAATGCATCAGAGCTTTCCGGTTCATCAGGTTTACTAAGCTCTTCTATGGGTTTTGGCTTTGGCTTCTCTGTTTTAAGCACCCGCTTTTTGGCAGCCTTCGCCGATACGGGAACCATCTGAGCGATCCCTTGGTCAGCTACACCCGCTTGTCCATTCACGGTCACTTCATAGGTTTCGTACCCGGCCAATTCGAGCCGCAACCGATGCCTTAGGCCAGGTTCCAAACGGACCGTAATGCCCAGGCGGCTAACCTTTCCAACCAGTTTATCGTCCACATAAAGAGTAGCGCGTTCCGGCATAGACAACACAAAAACGCTTGCTTCGTTCTCATCATTCTCAATTTGAAAACCTTCAGTAAACCTTAACGCGTCTCGTTCGCGGTTAAGGTAATGCACCGTGAAAGTAACCATCGCAATCAAGAGAGCTAAGAGCCCCACCATCAATATCCGAGTGGCACTTTCACCACTGCCGACAACCTCTACATCCCTCTTGTCTTCCATTGGCTCTGGCGGCATAGGCATCGGAGCCTTGCTTTGATTCAATCTCTCAACCGATTCAGCAAATTGCCGCTCGAATCCTTCTCGCCTCTTACGAAAATCTGAAAAATGCTCCTCGAGCCAGGCTTCCGTATCAGCAACTGTCGCTAAGCCACCCTCTTGTTTGGCCAGCGTTTCAATCGCCGCACTCAATTCACGAGCTGTTTGAAAACGGTCTTTAGGATCCGGGGCAGTTGCCTTGAAGAACAACTCATCCACATTGGAGCTGCAACCCCTTATTTGACTGATCGGCGTGACTTGATGGGTTCCCCGGGCCTCGTCATAGGCTGCTTTGATGTTGCGGGCCAACCTAGGTTTTTCCAAGGTTGCAAGCTCATAGAAGGTCATCCCCAACGAGAAAACATCGCTGCGACTATCGAGCGGCTCACCCTTCATTTGCTCCAGCGGCATATAGAGAAAGCGCCCTTTAACGCGGCCCGGAATGGTGGTGTCTTCCCCACCAGCCAACTTCGCAAGGCCAAAATCGACAATGCGCAGATAGCCGTGCACATC
>CAZZDT010000572.1:0-3535 GCA_964652435.1 uncultured Bdellovibrionales bacterium | reverse complement strand
GACGTCATTTGAGCGAGCCATTGACAAAACTCCTCTTGGCCGCCTTTGACTTCAACCGATTCAAAAGGTGTCATCACACTTACGCCAAGCCCTGGTGCTCGCTTGGACCATGTTGATACGCGTTTAAAATTCGCCTGAAAGTTCTCACTCAAGGTGTGAGAATCAAGGCTTAAACAAGCGTTCGACTTTACGTTCTCTCGAAAGGCTTTCAGCGGTGCGCCGGCAACTTCCAAGTCTCGCTCCAACTGCCAGCGTTTATCATCCTGCTCTTTCACCAATGCTTCAGCGCTCTCAGTGCGCCGGTCGGAATACAACGCGTATCCAGCGTAAAGAACTGCGCCAAGTATAAAGATTGAAATCACTCGAGAACGTTTCAACATCGCAATTGCTCACCTCTGCTTTGGCCTGCGAAAGCCCAAGGCTCAATAGCATTCTTGGGACTTCGAATAAATCATGGGAACCAGCCCCCAAGCATAGGACCGGCCTTTTAGATAACGAACAAAAAAAGCGGGGGTGTCACATCAGAAAAACCTCAAAAACTCAATAATTCCAGACACCTGCAAGCTGCACTGGAAAGCGCGATCGCCGATTGATATCGGCAGGCTCAAGTTTTCGGTGATCTAGCCGATGTGAACCTGTTGGTACTATCCGTACCTGGGAGTTGGGCTGGTGAGGAGTATAGGGATGAGAAAGCGGATTACCTTTCTGACGGGCACGCGAGCGGACTTTGGGAAACTCAAAGCGTTAATGCTCAAGCTCAAAGAATCTCCACAATTTGACCTCCGAATTTTTGTCACCGGAATGCATCTGAATCAAAACTATGGTGGAACCATTCACGAGATCCAGAAATGTGGCTTCGAGAATATTTTTAGCTTTATCAACCATGGTCACACTTTCAACATGGACCAAACACTCGCCCAAACGATTCAAGGATTTTCTAACTACATTCAGCAAAATCCAACGGATCTAATCGTCGTACACGGTGACCGTGTGGAGGCTCTCGCCGGCGCACTGGTAGGCTCCCTAAATAATATTCGCGTCGCTCACGTGGAAGGCGGAGAATTGTCAGGAACCATTGACGATTCCATGAGACACGCCATTAGCAAACTGAGTCATGCCCACTTCGTGGCAAACAGTGACGCTGCGGGGCGCCTACAGCAAATGGGAGAGCATCCTGAAAACATTTGGGAAATTGGTTCACCGGATACGGACATCATGCTCAGTGGGAACCTGCCTTCCCTTCACGAAGCAAAAACTCGGTACGATATACCATTTGAAGAGTACTCTATTCTTCTCTACCACCCGGTCACTACCGAGCTTGAAGACGCATATTCACATGCAACAAGCGTGGTTGAAGCCACACTTGCTACCGGCGATAACTATGTTGTCATCGCACCGAACAACGACCTTGGCTGCGATCACATTTTTCTCGCGTATCGAAAATTTCAGACCAACCCACGCATTCGGTACTTCCCCTCCCTACGATTCGAACACTTTTTAACATTGCTAAAAAATGCAGATTATATTCTCGGAAATTCCAGCTGCGGAATCCACGAAGCCCCCTATTTCGGGGTACCCACTGTGAATATCGGGACCCGTCAAAATGGCCGTGCTCTTAACGAAGATATCATTCATACCGGATACAACTTTGAAGAAATCCTTAGCGGTATTCGACAAGCCTCCACTACCCAATTGGAGCCTGTGAACCTAAATGGGCATGGAGACAGTGCAGAACGCTTCATTCGGGTTATTCAAGACCCAAGCTTTTGGAGATCTCCAAAGCAGAAGACCTTTTTAGAACTGCCCAAAGTTGCGTAGCACGAAAGCTCATTAGGAATAGATATGCTCGTGGACCTCAAAGAAACGACACCAGCCCAGGCAGAGTATCTCGTTGTGATACCCGCACGTGGCGGCTCCAAACGATTACCGGGAAAAAACATCCGAGATTTCGGAGGTTATCCGCTTATTGCACACAGTATTCAATACGCACGTGCGTGTGACCGCGTAGGTCGCGTTGTGGTGAGTACTGATGACAACGAAATAGCGGATATAGCGCGTGTTTTTGGTGCTGAAGTCATCATGCGACCAGATGCTCTATCCTCAGATACAGCCAAAACAGGCAGTGCTATTCAACATGTTCTGGAGGTACTTCAGGCAAGCGGCTACAAGCCGGACGGCGTCATCACTTTGCAACCGACAAACCCTTTGCGCCCTCCAAAGCTCATTCAGCACGCCATCGAAGCCTTTGAAATTCAAAAGCCTGACTCCGTCATATCCGTGAGCCCCAGCAAACTTAAAATTGGGAGCATCGTGGACGGCAATTTTGTCCCGGAAAATTATCGTGTGGAAGAGCGGTCACAAGACCTAGAAAAAAGACACTATGAGAACGGACTCATCTACCTAACTCGCCCTGACGTCGTCCATCACCACTCAAACGTCTTTGGCTCAAACATTTATGCCATTGAAGTCACTGAACCTTACGCCAATGTAGATATTGATGAAGACATCGATTTTCGAATCGGAGAGTTTCTTTTTAATCAATACAGAGACATTTTCACCTGGGTTATCGGGAAAACAAGGAAAGCATCATGACCAAAGAGATCAATATTGCCGGCAGACTGATCGGCGATAACCATGCCCCTTTTGTAATTGCGGAGATTGGCATTAACCACGAAGGAAGTCTCGATAAAGCAATCCAAATGGTTGACGATGCATTTGAAGCAGGATGCGAATGCGCAAAGTTTCAATGCCACATTATTGAAGACGAGATGATTCCCAATAACGTCATTCCTGGCAATGCAGATGAAAGCATTTGGGATATTATGGCCCGGTGCCGACTGAGCCTAGAAGAGACCGTAAAGCTAAAAAAATACGTCGAACAAAAAGGGATGATTTATCTTAGTACTCCCTTCTCTAGAGCAGCCGCCGACCGTTTGGAGTCTATGAATGTACCAGCTTACAAAATAGGCTCCGGAGAATGTAATAACTACCCACTGATTGCGCATATTGCATCATTTGGAAAACCTATCATTCTAAGTACAGGCATGAACGACTTAGATAGCATTCAACCGGCCGTTGAAATCTTTGAAAAGTCCAAGGTCCCCTACGCTCTTCTCCATTGTACATCGATGTATCCCACTCCCTACGAGCAGGTAAGGCTTGGCGCTCTTCAGCAAATGGCCGACAACTTCCCCAACGCAGTACTCGGGCTAAGCGACCATTCCCTGGGTAATTACACATGCTTTGGCGCAGTTCCTTTTGGCGCACGAATCCTGGAGAAACATTTTACATCCGACAAATCGTGGCCCGGGCCAGATGTACCTATCTCCATCGATCCCAAGGAACTCAAAGAGTTGGTAGAAGGCTCAAAAGCAATTTTCCAGGCCCTTGGTGGAACCAAAGAGATTCTTAAAGAAGAACAACCAACCATTGATTTTGCCTACGCCTGCGTTGTCACAACTGAAGCAGTAAAAGCCGGAGACGATCTGAGCCGCGCCAATACCTGGGTGAAACGCCCCGGCACAGGAGAGATCAA
>CAZZDT010000571.1:0-3538 GCA_964652435.1 uncultured Bdellovibrionales bacterium | reverse complement strand
ACAATGATTCCTTTGATAAATCCACCCTCACTCATGCCGAAGCCTCCTCAGGAAACCAACCCGCAACAACGTTGCCGGTGCCAATCACCGTTCCGTAACCATAAATTTCCGCGCCATACTTAGGAAAACCAAGAGAAGACAAAAGCCAGGTAAAGCTTCCTGCATCTGCCTCTGAAACAGCCTGCTCCGTAAATTCCGGCATCAAATGATGGAGTTCCTGGGTTTTACCTTCCCGCATCATTTGAATCACTTTCATATCCCAAAGATACAGGGCATGACTCGTGATGTGCTCTCGACTCATATCCTCAGGAACTTCGGTTTCAGTGGTAAAGTGGCGATGACTCAAAGAATTGCTTCCAAGCAGAACAACCCGCTTACCACTTTTCTCAATGGCCCGTCGCGTGGCTTCACCCAATGCTTTAGCTTGCTCCTGCATCACTTCAACGCTGTAGTAAGAACGTGAACGACACGAAGAAATCGAAACAATCGGTTTATCCCACTCAGGGCGCGTCAAGTGACAACTGACAATGGTTCCATAATCGACGCGAAAATCAGGATTCTCCATCATTTTGGAAACAAGGCCCGCTTCTTTTGCTTCATCACAGATCGCCTGAGCCAACTCTACATCGACTTTGAGGTCGTAGTGGTATCGAAAAAGGTTTGGAAACACGGGATCGACTGAGAGCGATTTAAACTTTTCAACTCCGAGAAAATGAGTTCCAACATAGGTCTGCCAGTGAGGAGAGAGAAGAACGATAGCGTCGTAATCCAATTTATCCAGATCTTGGCGTAGCCGGTCATAAGCCCAGCGCAATGTTTCCCAACCACATTCAGATGTGGGCTCATTTTGGGGCGGGTTATCCGCATACACCAAATGAGGCGGGTGCGGTGCCAAAGCACCTGCTACAATTTTTCCACCACTCATTGTCTATCCCCTATAATTTAATGCACACATTGCGTGCTTCAGAGAAAAAACCTAACGAATACTTGCCGCCCTCGCGACCAACGCCACTGTCTTTCATACCACCAAAAGGCACCCGCAAATCTCGAAGCAGCCACGTGTTCACCCAAACCATACCGCTGTCCAAAGCCGCAGAAAACCGATGAGCACGCTGCAGGTCTGTCGTCCAAACCGATGCAGCAAGACCATACTGCACACCGTTGGCAATGGCCAAAGCCTCTTCTTCCGTATCAAACGGATGCACTGTCACCACTGGACCAAAAATCTCTTCAGTGGAGGTACGGCAATTCGCATCAAGTCCCGTCACAATGGTTGGCATAAGAAACGCGCCATTTGCATGCTCCCCACCGAGTTCAGGTCGAACACCCCCAAGAGCGATGGTTCCACCCTCTTCCTCGGCGAGCTTCACGTAGCCTTCTACCTTTTCTCGATGCGGCAAAGAGACCAGCGAGCCCACATCTGTTTCAGGGTCAGATGGATTTCCCACTTTGAGACTTGCCACCTGTTCCACCAGGGCTTCCACAAATTGCTCGTAGATTGGACGCTGTACGAGAATGCGTGAGCCACAAAGACAAATCTGTCCTTGGTTTGCAAAACCTGCTCTCGCGGCTCCTTGAACAGCATCATCGAATTCCGCATCCGCAAATACAACCGTGGGATTCTTGCCCCCCAGCTCTAAGCTCAGTTTCTTAAACATGGGTGCCGCTGTTGCCGCCACACGCCTCCCGGTAGTCGTACCACCGGTAAAAGAAACAAGCTTGACATCAGGGTGCTCTACAACGGCCTGACCAGCATCACCGCCTAAACCATGTACCAAATTGAAAATACCTGCCGGCGCACCGACCTCATGAAAAACCTCAGCTAAAAGAGCTGCAGTCATGGGTGTGACTTCGGAAGGCTTCGCTACAATGGTATTCCCCATGGCCAAAGCCGGCGCCACTTTCCAGGTAAGGAGGTAGAGCGGCAAATTCCAAGGCGTAATCAAACCAGCCACGCCCACAGGCTTTCGAAGCGTGTAATTGATGGCACCATCCATCGTGTGGCACTCAGTAGCATCATGCCGGACGGCGCCCGCAAAAAATCGGAAATTGGAAATAGAGCGAGGAATATCAATGGTTTTAGCAAGTTTGATGGGCTTGCCTGTATCCCGCGATTCCATCAAAGCCAATTCATCAAGCCGCTCTTCCAAGCGATTCGCAATCTTATCAAGCCAATCTGCCCGCTCGGCAAACGGTCGTGCACTCCAGTCAACGAATGCTACCTTAGCTGCATCCACCGCCGCCTTTACATCTTCGGCGTTCGATTTTGGCACGTGAGATAAAATCGTTCCCACCGCTGGTTCAGGATTATCCAAATACTGACCGGTGGATGGCGCTATAAATTCGCCGCCGACATAATTGTGCAAAATAATTGGCTCGCTCATATTTATTGCCCGTAATCTCCTGGTCGTGATCTCATCTCAACATCGTAATACCAGCGGTCGTCGTCAGGGTCCCACTCATCCCAGGTTGGAATGGTCTCAAGCTTTTCCAGAAGGTGGGGCGGAACCACGCCTGGAACGATGAATGCTTTTTGACGATGCAGCGGGTAAGGATTACGCAGCTCAAACCCTAAAACTCCCAGAACCGCTCGCGCCACATACCAAGTAGCCTGCGAATTCCAGCCGTGAGCTATTTTAATGGTTACGCCGAGTCCTTCGGGGTAATCAGGATGCACAATGGCCAGTCCAAGAAGACCATCGGCGCCTTCCTTAGCAATCACTGAACCTGCACCAGCTTTGATGACCGTAGAATCAAGTCGGTTGAAGCCGCCCACCAAATCAGGGTGGGTGGTCATAGCCTCCCAAACCCAATCATCGTTACGCTCTTTAGCCAGACCTGCGAAAATCATAGACAATTCCCCCACCGTGTTGCTCACAGTGGGCAAACCACAACCGTCACGGGCGACGGTCACAGGAGACCAATCGTCACCAAGGTAGCGACGCAAAACATCCAAATAAGCTCCGAATACAGGATGCGTGGGAAGCGTGTATCCAACCCGCTCCCAATTTTTCAAACGACAGCCTCGTAAAATTGCCGCGTGTTCACCAGAGCATCCGTGGTACCAGCGTCGGGGTCGGCGCACTTGGCGGCCAAATTGAACCAGAGGTACATCGAGTGGTGTTTGCATCAAACCCCACTCCGACTCCGTTAAAATCGACTGGGCTGCGGCAACGTGCTCTGTGTCTCCATTGTGGCTGGAGCAGGCAATGGCTTTTTGCCGCAAGTCGAGAACGTCAGAGAGTTCATCGGCAAACACCTTCATCATCACCGGTTTCATCATGCTGCGGCCGTAGCATAAAACATTGCCACCAAAGCTGTGGACGATCTTTCCACCAGAGGCCCAAGCTACGGCACCATGGATGGTCGTCTCGCTCACTTCATTCCGGCGATAATCAACGAGGGGCTCCCACTCCACATCGCGTCCCGTGGGAATACCTTCCTTGGATTGCCCGATTGAGCTGGTCGGGTAAATATCTGCCCCCGGGCGCTCTCCAGCAACCGAGCTTGGCCCTTTTAATCTCGTCATAACCGTCTT
>CAZZDT010000570.1:0-3546 GCA_964652435.1 uncultured Bdellovibrionales bacterium | reverse complement strand
ACGATGCTTTTATTTCATATTTTAGCCGGGTCTTTTGCCATTTCACTCTTCTTTGTGTTGAGTGCGAAGGTTCTACGAGAAGACACCAAAGAGCTTGGGGTGAGTCCTGCGTTTGTATTGGCTGGAACGCATTTGGTATCGGCGGGCATCATCGGAATGTTTTGGGCGGGCTTGGTTTATGGCGGCATTTGTCAAACCCCCGACTTTGTCGACTTTTGGGCAGCTTTGTTCGCGACGGTATTTTTAAACCTGCTTGCAAAACTATTTCTCTTTCGGGCGTACCCTTTAATTGACGTCGCCATGATTGCACCCTTTTCAGGCTTATCGCCGGTGCTCGCGATTTTTGGAGCATGGATTGTCATTGGAGAACTTCCAGACGCGAATGGCTGGGTCGGAATTCTGCTCGTGAGCCTATCTGTTTATTTTCTGTATACCCCCAAAGAATTCTCTCTTAAAAAAGTATTGGCCCCATTTTCGCAAATCTTTCGCAATCGGGGCGCATTGCTGGGCTTCCTGTCCGTTGTTCCTCCAGCTTTTTCTATTGCCTTTGACAAAAAAGCAGTTTTGCTCAGTGACCCCATGACGTTTTCGTTTTTCGCTGTTTTAGGCGTAGGCGTAGGGGCTGCAGGGATAGAGCTCTATGAGACCGGAGAGGAAAAAGTAAAAAAAGCAGTGGCGGTTCTTGGGCCTAAAATGCTGCCCTTGGGTGCCCTCCACTGTGTGGCCACCTTCTTTTTTACTTTTGCATTACAATACGATGTGGTGCCGCACATCAGTGCGCTCAAGCGCATGGCGGTGATTTTTCAAATGATTTTGGCTTATTGGTTGCTCAACCAGCGTTCCGATATGAAAAAACGAATTTTTGGCGGGCTCGGCGTTGTAGTGGGTGTTATACTCATCGCCATGCCGAACACCTTTTAGTCATCCGCACGAAACTTAATTTGGTAATTCGTACAAATGGGTGTGGCATCAGGTTTCCAGACCACCCAGGCCACAACCTCTTTGTCATCGTCTGAAGACCAGCTGCCGTTTGATGAATAGCTGTTTTGACCGCAATAACTGGGGTCATAATAATCAGTATACCCACCGCACCCAGAGCCTGAGGCGCGAATGTTCACACACAGGGCCAGGCCAGGTGGGGCGCTGATAAGCTCGACCTTGGCGCGAAAGGAGTCTCCAAAGGTATCACAAATCACACTGCCGGCATCTTCCATTTTAACATAGTACAAATCGGTATCTTCGGCGTCGTGCAGGTTGCCGGTGACGGTCACGCTGTGGGCGTGGTCAGAGCAATCATCTCCCAGGTTGCCCAGGTCGCGTTTGTCGGAGCAATTGCCGCCGATATCATCACCATTTCGTTCTTCTTGGCATTCACAACCATCTGCAAAGGCCACATTCGTATCATGGTAACCCTCAGCGCATGACCCGATAGCGCAGTACCCTGCTTCGCATGAAGGGGTTCCGTTTGCCACCGGGCAGCCGTCGATACACGAGACCACTTGTCCGGTTAAATCCAAGCGCGCGGTGCTATAATCAATGGCATCGGTTTGAAGAAGGAAAGTGGCGTTCGCGGGCCCCAGGCTCTGGCCGTTTAAGAAAAATGCGAAAGAGATGGGATCGTCGTCAGGACTGATTTTAACAGGGAGATCCGGCGCTGAGCCGAGCATGATTTGAGGTGAAGAACCAATTTCGAAGTCGTACGAAAAAATGGTGAGGTCCCCGGTACCGGTGTTGCCAATTGTCACCTCCACCACATCGCTTTGCCATCCCATGACCACGTTACCAAAATCAATATCTTCGATGCTGTACTCAGCCATTGGTGCATTTCCAAAAACTGCCAAGGTGACCGTGATCAGCGGGTTGTTGGGATCGGTGGTTTCCAGTTGTAAAACCCCTTCTTGTGCCCCACCACCTGCTGGGGTCGCGTAGACTGAGAGGACGGTGCTCTCGAGCGGGGCGATCTCGGCCAAAGCCTCTCCGCTGGTGCTGCCCATATGAAAGACATTCGGATCTGTATCCCCTAAAGCGGAGATAGAGGGCGTGACGGTGAGCGGCGCGCCCCCCGCATTATAAAGTTGAAGCTCCCAAACATCTGTTTCACCAAAACGAACTGCACCAAAGTCGATGCCTTGGCCAACCGACGGGGTGATTCTGATGCCTGGCTCAGAAAAGGCCGTGCCTCGCAAATCCACTGCGATCAACGGTTGGGCGGTATCATTGGTAGCGACGGTGAGTTGTCCTTCGTAGTCCTGGTATTCGCTGGGGGTAAAGGATAGCGCCACTTCAATGACATCGCCGGGGTTCGCGTGTGGGTTTTCAGGGAATGTGAATGCGAAAGCATCATTTTCGTCGGTGAGATTGAGGGCGGCGAGCGTGAGTACCGCATCGTTTTCGCTGGTGTTCTCCAAGGTTAAAATGGCTTGGCCTGTTTCATCAGGCGCCACATAGCCAAAGTTAATCGTATCGGTCGAAGGCACAAAAGCCACACTGCCCAAAACGCGTGAGCGTAAAGGAACTTCTACCGTGGTCAAAACACTGTCCTGATAAGGAAGCGATGCGTCGTAGGCATCGATGATGAGAACCGCCTCATCTGCAATGCCATCGGTGGGTTTGTACGTCACAGACAACGCTTTTGTACGGCTGTCTTTGATCTTGAGCGGCTTTTCAATGGTGGGATGTTCCAGCGCTTCATCAGCCGGATCTTCTTCATCGTTGTACAGCGCAAAACTAAAGTCCTCGGAAGAACCTTCTTTAAACCGAACTGAAGTGATGGCCAGTTGTCCACCGCCACGGTTTTCTAGGGTGAGGATTTTTGCTTCATCGCAGCCCATCAACACGCAACCGAACCCCAGTCCAAATGGAGGGTCCACGTAGAGGCGTGCAGGCACTGCTTCGACGTCAATTCCACATTGTTCTGGGTTCGCGGTGCAGTTAACTGAGGCACCATCTTCTTGGCACGCAGCGCTGGACAGGAGCACCCAACAAAACATCAGCCCGCTCAGCAGTTGAGCGCTTTTAGGCCGAAAGGGTTGTGGTGCGAGTAGCGTCATAAAACTTATTCCAAAATAAACTGACCGTTTAGTCGTTGGATACGAACAATGTCGTGGGTGTCCCCTTTATCATTGAGGCGAAATTGGGGTGCAGCGATTTCTTCATTGTTCACCAACACTTTGACCGTGGTGAGGCTCGAGCCAAAACTCCAACAGTTTTGGGTAATCAAATCGCTGACGGTGTTGGGGTCGATGCCCACTGGTATGCCCGCACTGGCCCCAATGACGCTGCCCAAGATGCTGGTGCCAATGCCTAACAGGTCACCCAAAATACCGCTGGGTAAGTTTTTGCAGTCTTCGTGGTAGTGAATACGACCAATAAAAACGGTGCCATTGGCGGTATCGTCATCGTAGTTCAAAAAGTCTAACGTAATGGTTTCGCGACGGTCGCCGTTGAAATGTTGAACGTGTCCTTCGGCGCCGTAGTCGTTCCAGGCCGCACAAGGGTCTTGGCTGCTGTCGATTTGACCGTCTGAGTTATAGTTACGGTTAACCC
>CAZZDT010000569.1:0-3552 GCA_964652435.1 uncultured Bdellovibrionales bacterium | reverse complement strand
GGGAACATCCTCACCCTCAGCGCCGCTCATACCAGCCATCAAAGCGCCAGCATCCACCCGCGCGCTAACTCGAACATTGCCTAAGCCAAACATCACACCCGTCGCACCGGTGCCAGGCATTACAACCGGCGGAGACATCACACTCACACTTACTTGCTCAACTGCGGCAGGCAATTCATCGCCCATTTGTTCAACCACATCCACGTCCATGGCACCGCTGTACCAAGTCGCCCAGAACATCTGGTTGATAAAGTCGTCACTGATGGCCACACCAAACCCGGCATCAGGGTTAAACTGAGGAAACTCTGAACCTCTAAAGATGGGACCACGGATATCCGAGGGAACATTCTCACCTCGCTCAGCGGGAACCATTTGCGCATCAAAAGCTACAATGCCGGCATCTCTCAGCGCTTCATCGCCACAGCTGTCGTTCGCGCCGCAAAATTCAATTTGGCTGAACTGGGCCGATGCACTTAACTCGACGCCTAAAGGTGCGGGCAAAGCAATCGAAGGAGCTGGAGCAAAATGAGCCAATGCTTCTTCCAGCATCGGTGCTATTTCACCACGGACCTTGTCTTGCAAAATCGCTTCAACTCTAGATTCGATGGTGCCTTGGGCGGCACCCGTGATGGCATCGCAGGCAAAGTCCAAAAGTCCACAATCGATATCAACTTCAGTACCAGCAAAGTCCGCTACGAAATCATCCAAAGATATAGTAGGCTCGCCATCGATATAAGAAACCCCAAAGGTGCCATCTACCAACACGCTCTGAATGCCTACATCCACGGTGGTTTCAACATCAGCCCAAGTTATATCAAAAAGCATACAAGTAGAGGCTGTTGCCCATACGTTCAATGGCACCTGAATCGCATCGACGCTCAGCTGGAATTCAATCCCGCCATCAACAATGTTCAGGGAGTGAATCCAAGGTCCATCCATAGATAAATCAGCGCTCGGGTTCAGGTTTCGGCTAAGCTCATATGACGTATCGCCATTGGCGCCACCGCAATCTGAAAGATAAGGGTCTTCCGCCAACACCGTACCTGCTGGAATCTCAGCATCAAGATCGATATTCAAAACGCCAGCCTGCGCAATGGAGGCTAGGTCATCAAGGGTTTCGCGATTTCCATCATCAACAAAGGCTTGAGAAACTCGGGCTACCAGGGCATTCGAGATGGTCGCAGATTCATCTAGAGCCTCAGCTGCCGGCAAATATTCAGGACTGCGATAATATGCGTGTGCAACATATGCGACATTCCCACAAGCATCTTCGCTGCTTGCACTGACCACTGACATTCCCCAGCGACTGCTTTGAGAAGACTCAATCAATGCGTCACCTTCGATTGCAGCTGTGTCCTGGTCTACACCATCAATGGCCAACTTGCTGACACCGCTAACAGCATCATCAACCGAAACCCATACCGAAACTTCTGTTTCATCGTAACCACCCAGTCGAAGCATTTCTCCACGGGCTGGAGCAAGAATTTCCAACGCTGGTGCGGTTTCATCAACGTGCAGCGTTTGAACATGGGGCTCTAGATCTGCACCCGGAGCAATCGGTCCAAGCACTGCAACGGTTAAGTCAAACTCACCTTCTTTGGCAAACCGAAAACCGTTTTCTAAATCGCCCGAAACCCCCTGGGAAGGAATCCACTGAACATCGAGATGTGGTCTTTCAATGGTGTTGCCGTAAACATCATAAACTGTCGCAGTCACCGGGATAGCCACATTTTGGAGCAAGCAATCGGAATCTTGAGCTTCAACCACCATGGAAAATGGAAGAGCAGGGGATACAGCCAAATCAAGTCCTGCTTCGTCAACAAAAACACCATCCACACTTACACACTGAACATGTAATGAGCCGGCTCGTTCTGGAAAGATGGTCACCATGTTACCAGTCACCTTCGAATCAACATCCTCGCTGCCGGTATGCAGGGCAACAGCTGGCCCTTCCACCCGAACACCCATGGAATCGAGATAGTGGCATTTCACATCCAGAGCACCGCCAGCCTCAACATCGATTTTTTGAGAAACAGTATGAATAGACACTGGACCCGCTGAGACGGTTTCACCTTTTGGTTCACTCAAGGGCTCCGCTGGAAGAAGCGTAGACTCCGCGTGCTGAGCATCACATCCGCTTAAAATAAGTGCTAAAATCAAGATATTGAATAAGGACTTCATGATTGCTTCCCTGCTGGTAATGAAATGGCTATGGTTCAGATTCGGCAGCAATTCTTGGAAGTTGCGTAAAAATATCGGTGGACCACGAAAAACGAGAAGAAATTCAAGTTCTCGCTCGTCGTACGGGGGCAAAGTCAGCCGTAAACAACTAATATTGCTTGAAAAAGTTAAAGAAGAGCGAGGTTCGAGCATGGAGCCCATTCAGATCAAAAACGACGCTTTTTTACGGCTACTCGAGCCGAAGGACGCCCAGGAACTCTTTGAGGCAGTAGACCGCAACCGCGAGCGACTCCGAGAGTGGATGCCCTGGGTGGATGGAACCCGAGCTCCCAGCGATACACTAAGCTTCATTGAGGAGACCATCAAAGGCCAAGCCAGGGGAGACTATCAGTTTGCCATCATCCAAGAAGAACGCATCGTAGGGGTCATTGGCTTTGTGCGCTCAGACATGGCCAACAAAAGTTCCATGATCGGTTACTGGAACGATGAGCAAGCGCAAGGTCAGGGTCTTATTACACTCTCAGTGCAAGCGATTCTCAAAATAGGATTTAAGGAAATTGGTCTCAACAGAATTGTCATTAGGGCCCAACCGACCAACAAACGAAGCTGCGCTGTACCCGAGCGATTGGGATTCACGGCTGAGGGATTAGAAAAAGAAGCAGAGCTACTCAACGGAAGGTTTGTTGATCTCAAAACATACGTACTTTTGCACGCGGAATGGCAAAAAACGACGGCCGCTCATGCTTAAGGATGTCGAAATAAATAAACGAAACGCGAACTTGCTATTGCTTGTAGCAGTTCGCATGACAGGCTGCAGTGAATAGAATAATTTAAGCCAGGCGGCTGGGTACTCTAAGGAACATTGCCCGTAACTTGGAAAACCCGCGCCTGACTTCAACGCTTAATTCATTTGGTCAATGAGAGCGGCTGTTTCCATTCCTCGAGAAGCAGCAACCACTATTCATCTGTTTGAGCTTAGTCCCGATGATGTGGACAAATGTTAAAAGCCTCTGGGATCCGTCACAAAGAGGGCTAGCTTTGTGGCGGATTCTAGATTTCAAAATGCATGGTCAAAATTGATACTCATGGTCATGCCCTCAGAACTGAAGCCTACGAAGTAATGAATAATCGTCGTTAAGTTCCACGGTATCATAAATCCGCCACCGTAGGATGGGTGGTAATTCTCGAAGCGAGGCTTAGCAAAGATATCTCCAAAACTGTCGTAGAGATTGCCTGCATCAAAAAAGGCAAAGGGCTGAAAGCCAAAACGCTGGCCCCAAATGACGAGATCCCCCACGAAATACCGAACATCAACTTGGGCTAAAGTATGCCCACGAGCCAAAAACCTTTCCTCCAAATAACCCCGAGCCG
>CAZZDT010000568.1:0-3566 GCA_964652435.1 uncultured Bdellovibrionales bacterium | reverse complement strand
GTACCCAGAATTCTGTGATGACATCGATGACTGCGAACAATTTCCCGAACTCTGTGATCCCGAGCTTTACTGTGAGATGTATCCAGACAACTGCATTACCTATGAAGAGTATTGCGCCATGTATCCCGATGACCCACTTTGCGAATCTTACGATGGTTCGGATTACAGTTCTGGGGGATGTGTGTCGAGTTGGATCGGAGATGGCTACTGTGATGACTTGAATAATACCGACGCGTGCGGCTGGGATGGCGGCGACTGCTGCGCATCGACCTGCGGCAGTGGGTCATCAAACTGCAGCGGTAGTAACCTCCTTAACAATTGCCTTGACCCGTCAGCATGCGAGAACACTGGCGAAGAACCCTGCGAAGCGCTACCCAGTCAATTTTGCATTACCAATCCTGAATACTGCGCTTATTTAGAGTGCCTCGCAGAAAATCCCTACTCAGAGGACCCAGTGGACTGTTATGAATTGGCTTGGGGAGAGGAATATGGCTCTTCAAGTGATGATGATGCTTCCAGCGGTGAGAGTGAGGGTGAGAGTAGTTCAGAAGCATCACATACCGGATGCCAGGAATCCTGGATATCCGACGGCTGGTGCGACCTCTACAACAACAATGAAGCTTGTGGCTGGGACGGCGGCGATTGTTGTCCGTCCACCTGTGAAGACGCGGAATATTTTTGTGGTGATTACCAATGGATCTGCATGGACCCAGATGCGTGCGAATCCACCGGTGAATGTGAGCCCGCACCGGGTAACATAGAAATTACTTGGGAAGAGTATTGCGAGTTGTATCCCGAAAGCTGTTACAGCGAAGAGGATTGCGAAGAATTTCCAGAACTCTGCGACCCGGAGCTTTACTGTGAAATGTATCCAGAGAACTGCGTGACCTACGAAGAGTACTGCGAGATGTACCCGGAAGACCCCATTTGTGATTGCACTAACAACCCTGAATACTGTGCCTATTACGAGTGTCTCGGCCAGCCGAATGCGGATCCACAGGATTGTTATGAAGAGGCTTATGGATGCGAGGAAAACCCAGAGAACTGTGAGAATTGATGGGCATTGTGCCTCTCGGTGAAGGCATTGAATGCCTTGCCAATCAATGCCCGTAGGAAAAGTGAGCGGCGCAAGAGTTCCCCCTACACTCAAGCGCCGTTCACTCTTTCCATTTGAAGGTAAAGTCCATCGGATGATGAGCTGATAAGTATATTGAAAAACAGGCACTTGGGAGCCTTCCTAGAATTAGCTCTTCTTGCTTTGACTAACGACTCTGAGATGGATAAGGGCTGCTCAATCCCCCTCGGATTCGGGAGTCTAATGAAATGAATTTGGTCACTAAACTCATATTGTCTTGCTTGTCGTTAATCGTATTTATGACGTCGTGTGAGTCGGCGGATTATGTTGCGCCCGAGCGAGAAAATCTTTCGCTTGAGCCACTTGAGATTGCATCCAAAATTGCGCCGGCCTCCGCAGCCCACGACGTTTACGAAGTTGACTTCACTGGATTTGCCCAACGTTATCTCGATGTGACGATGAGTCTCGAGTGTCCAAATCCATGCGAGCTGAAGATGGCCGCTTGGACACCTGGTTCTTACTTAATTCGAGAGTACGCAAAAAACATCAGTCGCTTAGATGTCACCGCCGGTGACGGTAAAAAACTGAATGCCGTAAAAACCAAAAAGAATACCTGGGCTGTTGAACTGGATGGACCGGGACCCATCCAAGTGGTCTATCGGCTTTATGCCCATGAGCTTTCTGTGCGTACCAATTATCTCACCCGTGATTACGGTTTGATAAATGGAGCATCCACGTTTCTCTATGTAGAGCGAGAAACGCCGCGGCCTTATAAAGTGAATGTACGATTACCTAAAGACTGGAAGGTTGATACCGGGTTAAAGAAACTGTCTGAGAATTCTTTTGAAGCTACTTCGCTTGATGAACTCATCGATTCTCCAATGATTGTGGGTAATCTTGAAACCTATGATTTTGAACTTTTTAAAGTTCCTCACCGTTTGAGTATGGTCGGTGATTTGCGTTTTTGGGATTTAGAAAAGAAGGTTGGTCCCGATGTCGAGAGGCTTACCAAGGAGATTATCGCGCATTGGGGCGTTATTCCTTACGAGGCTTATGCATATCTGAATGTTGTGGATAAGGGGCGCGGTGGTCTTGAACACCTTGATTCAACTCTCATGATTGCCAAGCCACGGGTGCCGAGAAGTCGAAAGGCGTATCTTGGTTGGTTAGGGCTCGTGAGTCATGAGTTTTACCACACTTGGAATGTGAAGCGATTGCGGCCGAAGACTCTGGGGCCCTTCGATTATGAAAATGAGAACTACAGCCGTGCCCTTTGGATTGTAGAGGGGATCACGTCTTATTATGATGATTTACTTTTGCGTCGCTCCGGCTTGATGACGGATAAAGAGTATCTTGAAAAACTTTCGGCGCAGTTGGCCTACGTTGAAACAAGCGTGGGATCCACCGTTCAGTCGCTTTCGGATTCATCGCACGATGCGTGGATTAAATATTACCGTCAAGATGAAAACAGCCCCAACACCATGACGAATTATTATCGCAAGGGTGCGGCCGTTGGATTTCTTCTAGATATGACTTTGCGGGAAATGACCAATGGCCGCGTCTCGTTGGATACGCTCATGAACGAGGCTTACAAACGATACAGCAAAGATGGATTTTCCACGGATGATTTTCGGGCATTGGCCAATGAATTATCGGGTAAGTCGCTCGATACATTTTTTGATAAGTTTGTCGATGGTACTGCGCCGCTCGAATATGTTGCGCCTTTTCGTTGGATGGGGCTGCGCTGGAAGAGTGTGAAAGATGAAGACGATGATGAACTCGATGAAGGCTACCCGAAGAAAGGCTGGGCCGGTTGGACTATGCGTGATGCGGATGGTGTATTCGTCAAGTATGCAGAAGAAGGCGCACCAGCCCATGATGCGGGCATTGCACCGGGGGATGAAATTGTAGCCATCGATGGTTACCGAACAAGAAGTGGGGACGAGGTGGAAGAACTCTTGGAAGCCTATGGAGAGGCTACCGCTGTGACGGTTTCTCTGGCGCGTCGGGGCAGGGTATTTGACCTTGAGCTTACGTTAAAGTCGGAGCCCAAACGTGAGTGGAAACTTGAGGCATCACCCAATGCTACATCGTCTAGTAAACGTCGACTGAAAATGTGGCTAACCACAAGGTTGAAGAACAACCCATAACCTTTGTGGTATTCAGGAACTACTTGGCTTTAATTGGAATAATGACTTCATTACGTCGAAGTGGTGGAAACGCGCTTGGTGAGTTGTATTGAGCATAGAGAGCCGGGCCTGCGGGCTCTCGACCGGATTTCTCCAAGGCGGCCCTCAGTTTTGTCTCAGCTTCTTTAAATTTCTTTTGTTTGCCTCGACCAGCAAAGCGGATGGCGACGGCTTCGCCCCAATCAACATTGGTCAGCGAGACTTGGGTGCTCTGTGGCAGAGGTAAGTCGTTTAAAGTTCGGCCTGCCGGCATCACAAAAGCCATGCGCATATCCTTCTCGGATTGCAAGACCGGTGCTGTC
>CAZZDT010000567.1:0-3567 GCA_964652435.1 uncultured Bdellovibrionales bacterium | reverse complement strand
TGGTATCTCACTTTTCTAAGGGACTCTTGTGGCAATAAGATTGGCCGCATTTCACCCTCTCTGCTAGTCTCAATCTTCCGGATCAATAAAGAATTGAGGTCGTCGTGTGCGCACGCATTAGCATTTTTCTACTGCTTTGTTTTCTATCCATGGGTGTGGGCTGCAAGGGAACGGTTGTGTTGCCGCCGGGTACTTCAGCCGATAACACAGACGCAACCGATCCCACCGATGTGCTTGAAGAGACATGCACACCCTTAGACCGAGAAGCGACTTGTCCAGATGCTCTCAATTGTGCAGCGGGTGCTTGTTATGGCGCCAACGCTGGACCGGGTGCATGTGGCGTAGAAGACAATGGCCTTTGTTCAGGTGATGACGCATGCGTTGGCGGCGTTTGTGAAACAATCGATGAAGTGACTGCTTGCTCCGTCGATAATCCGGAAGGCTTGTGCCCAGGTGGCCAAACTTGCGTTCGCGGGATGTGCTACGTGGATGATTCCATTGCTTGTTCAGAGCTTAATTTAACCGGTGTGTGTCCGCCGGGTTATCGATGCACCGGTGGTGCTTGTTTCCAAGACAGCGGAACCTGCAGCGATGTGATTCAAGATGGTACTTGTCCGGCGTGGGAAACTTGCGTGCGCGGAACTTGCGTTGGTCCCATCGCGCCAGATGCATGTTCGGCTGATGCGCCCAATGGACGTTGTCCGGCCGGCGATATTTGTGTGGGCGGTACATGCACCGACATAACCTTGGCCAATGTTTGTGCACGGGAAAGAGCCCAAGGGCTTTGTGGCTCGGCTGCGGCCTGTGTAGCTGGGTATTGTATTGGTATCACCTCAGATAACGGATGCTCCAGTGACAACCCAGATGGGCTTTGTCCCGGTGGCGCCGTTTGTCAAAGCGGCGTTTGCGTGGATGAGGCATGCGAAAGCGGGGGATACCTTTGCCCTGAAGGTTCATTTTGCGACGGAGAGGGCCAGTGTCTTCCGTATCCTTGCGAGCCCATTCACCCGAACGGTTTTTGTGAAGACTCGACTTTAATTTGTGAGCAAGGTGTATGCGTCGAGCCCAATTGCTCACCAGAATATCCCAATGGCACTTGCTTGGATGGCTTTGCCTGTGTGGACGGTGCTTGTGAACTTCTGCCTTGTTCGGCCGATGTTCCCTTTGGTGCTTGTGAAGATGGTTTCGAATGTGAAGAGGGCACATGTGTTCCCGGGCCATGTGGTGTGGACAATCTCCAAGGTGCTTGTGATGAGACTGTGAGCCTCTGCCACCCTGATGTGGGCTGTGACAACTTTCTCGATGCTACGTGCTGTGATGAAACATTGGCCGGTAGCTTGGGATGTTCTCTTGGAACCTGCACCGTGCCTGCTTGTTCAGAAGGGGAGCCTTATGGTGCTTGCCCCATCGATGAGTATTGTGTTGCCGGAACCTGCGAGCTTGCACCCTGTAGCCCATTTTATCCCAATGGTACGTGCTCTGTTGAAGGCGAGACTTGCCGATTTGGACAGTGCACCCGAACCGGTTGTGCTTCGGCCGAAGATCCTGCCGCTTATTGTGCACCAGAGATTTGCGACTTCTCTCTCGACCAATGCATTACACCGCCTTGTTCCGTTGAGAATCAAGATGGAAGCTGCGCGCTGGGAACCACTTGTTGCGATACAGACCTCAGTGGTGCTCAAGGCTGCACCGTGGGTGAATGCTTCGTGCCGAATTGCTCCGCGGAATTTCCGGGCGGTGCTTGTCCGACTGGTTTGGTCTGTGCCGGCGGTGAATGCTCTGTGCCGCCATGCAGTTCAACCTATCCCCAGGGAAGCTGTGGTCCCAATTTAACCTGTGATGCGGGTGTCTGTGTGCAGGCACCATGCAGTGGTGATGCACCTCAAGGTTATTGCGCCGATGGACTTCGGTGTATCTCGGGTAGCTGCCAAGAATATGTTTGCAGTGATGCTTTTCCTGATGCGCCTTGCCCGGTTGGAACGCTCTGTCAGGACGGCAGCTGTGTGACGCCGCCTTGTAGCGCCTCTTATCCGGGCGGTGCTTGCGGCGCCGGTGAGGTTTGTGTGGGCGGTGTCTGCATCGACCAACCTTGTTCAACGGCTTACCCGAGTGGTGTGTGTGCCGCTGGTTATACCTGTGTGGCGGGTGCGTGTGTGCCAGGAGCTTGCTCGGCTGAGGCACCGACTGGCTCTTGTACCGGCAGTGATGCGGGGCGCATTTGCGTAGAAGGTGTTTGCCGCGATTACGTATGCAGCGAGTACTTTCCAACCGGACCATGTGATGGAGGAGAAATTTGCGACGCATCCTCGGGAACGCCCGCCTGCATTGTTCCTGCCTGCAGCCCCGAATACATTGGCGGTGCTTGCGTCGGTGAAAATGAAATCTGTATTGGCGGCGTATGCACCTTGCCTCCTTGCAGTGAAAACGTATTAAACGGTCAATGCCCTCCAAGCCAGGTTTGCTGTGATGAAGCTTTGGTCGCAGGCATTGGCTGCAGTTTGGGAAGTTGTACCTTGGCAGATTGCAGTGCTGAGAACCCTGACGGAAGATGCGAAGCCGGTGAGATTTGCTGCAATGAGGCATATGTTGCTCAAGGACTGTGTAGCAGTTTAGGAACGTGCTTGGGCACACCGTGCTCCGATGCTTTTCCTTACGGTACTTGCTCTGGCGTAGATGATGGAAAAATTTGTGTGGAAGGTGCGTGCGTAGACCCATGCTCTGATTCGGCCCGAGATGGCTGGTGTCCAAGTGGTTTTGATTGCATCGACGGAAGCTGCGCCCTTGCTTGTGCCGGGGATGCAGACTGCGACAGCATCAGTGACAGCGATGAATTTTCGGCCAGTGCTGTAGACAGCGATGGCGATGGTTCGCCGGATTACATAGACCGAGATTCTGACAATGATGGCATTCCCGATTCCACGGAAGCTGGTGACCTGGACATCAATACACCGCCGGTATCTTTTGACGACGGCGACTCCATGGCGGATTATCGCGACAGCGACTCTGACGGTGATTATATTCCCGATGGTTTAGAAGCAGGGCCTGTGCTTGCTTCTCCCCGTGATACCGATGGCGACGGCGAACCGGATTATCGCGATACGGACAGCGATGGGGATGGCATCCTTGATAGGTGCGAAGCCAATGACAATGGCGGTGTGTGTGGGAATGCCGTGAACGTCACCATTGATTCTATCTTGGATACCGATGGTGACGGCAAAGCAGATGTTCTCGATACGGACAGCGATAACGATGGTATTCTTGATGCAGTAGAGGCCCGAGAGACACCAGCCGATGCGGGTACCTTCGATGAAAATGGCGTAGACCACGATGACGATGGTACGCCGGATTATCGCGACACCGACAGCGACGATGATGGCGTTTTAGATTCCGATGAAGACATCAACGGTGATGGCGTGGTGAATTGCCAAGTGGATGGCAATGGCTCGGCAGTTTTGGATACGCGTTCTATCCCATCGTGCAGTAATTTTTATTACGACTACAACCCAGGCTGCCCCGATGCGAAGTGCCTCTTGGCGGAAACCTCGCGGGTGCATAACGATACCGATC
>CAZZDT010000566.1:0-3568 GCA_964652435.1 uncultured Bdellovibrionales bacterium | reverse complement strand
CGCTCGAAATGCATTCGACTGCACCAGGAAAAGGGCCTGGGCTTGGTCATGATTGATTACCTCCAGCTTATGAGTGGTAAGGGCGGTAACGAAGGTCGTGAGCGTGAGATTTCCGAAATTTCCCGAGGTCTTAAGGCATTGGCCAAGGATTTAAATATCCCGGTGGTGGCATTGAGTCAGCTCAACCGTTCGTTGGAGCAACGCCAAGATAAACGTCCGATGATGAGTGATTTACGTGAATCTGGTGCAATTGAGCAGGATGCTGACCTTATCGTCTTCGTTTATCGTGATGAGTACTACAATGAGGACAGCCCCGATAAAGGCATTGCGGAAGTGATCATCGGTAAGCAGCGTAATGGTGCTACTGGAACCGTAAAGCTTAAGTTTTTCAAGGACTTTGTAAAGTTCGATAACCTCAGTCTTGAGGAGCAAAAATAAGTTTTCGGGCCGCATCCACAAATCCACTGTAGATGCTTTGTTGGCGAGCGTCGCTAAGAAGCTCAGGGTGCCACTGAACCCCAAGTACGAATTCTCGCTCTGGATCTTCGATGGCCTCAATGACCCCGTCGCTTGTTTTGCCCGATACTTTGAGCCCGAATCCCAAATCCTTGATGGTTTGGTGATGGGTGTGGTTGCAGGGCAATGACTCGGTGCCGCAGAGTTTCGCCAGCAGGCTGTCCGCCTCAATTTCGACATCTAGAGTGGGTTCTTGTTTCGGGCCTTTTTGCTCATGGCTTAGGGCACCTTCGTGCTCGCTGATATCTTGGTACAAGGTTCCGCCGTATTGGATATTCAGAAGCTGCATGCCTCCACAGACACCCAAAACGGGCAGATATCGGTCGAGTGCGCTTCCCAACAGAATTTGCTCGAAGGCACTTCGCTCTGGCAGGAGCCGGCCCAATTTTTCACTGCGACTTTCGCCATAAAACTCGGGCGGATGATCAAAATCCCCGCCGGCGATCACAATCCCGTGAACCAGGGAGAGCAGCTCTGGAATCCGGTTGATATCGCCGTATGGAAGCATCAGGGGCATGGCTCCTACGCTCATCAATGCGTCTATGTAGTTGCTGCCCAAAAAGTACCTGGCGGCCTCCTGACCACGACTGTCGGTGTACGTCTCGTAATCGCATGCTATTCCTATTCGGATCATACCAAGCCCCTGCTGAGTGGCTCTTGACAACCCCAGAGGGCGCCGGTAAGTCGAGCCGCCGTACGACCACTACCAACCTCTTGCCTCGGAGAAATCATGTCTAAGCCAATATTTAAGAGAGTTTTACTTAAGCTCTCTGGAGAAGCACTGCAAGGCGATGAGGGATACGGAATCAGCCCACCTATTCTTGAGAGTATCGCATCCCAGATTAAAGAGGTCGTCGACCTGGGTATTGAATTAGGTGTGGTCATCGGTGGCGGTAACATCTTTCGTGGTGTAGCGGCCAGTGCTCAAGGCATGGACCGGGCTTCTGCCGATTACATGGGAATGCTTGCGACTGTTATTAACTCTATGGCACTTCAGGATGCACTGGAAGCCCAAGGTCTAGAAACTCGAGTTTTGACCGCCATTGAGATGCAAGAAATTGCGGAACCTTACATTCGACGACGGGCAATGCGTCATTTAGAGCAACAGCGCGTTGTCATTTTTGGTGCTGGTACAGGAAATCCGTATTTTACGACCGACACTGCGGCGTCTTTACGAGCCATGGAAATCCACGCCGAAGCTATCCTCAAGGCGACCAAAGTGGACGGAATCTATGATTCTGACCCAATGAAGAACCCTGATGCGGTGAAATTTGACGATTTAACCTACTTGGAAGTGCTGCAGCGAGACCTCCATGTCATGGATTCTACTGCAATTTCTCTATGTCGTGATAATAATCTTCCAATCGTTGTTTTCAATCTCCATGAAAAGGGTAATATTCGCCGAGCCGTGATGGGTGAAAAAATCGGTACGGTTGTAGGGAAAATTCAGCGATAAGCGGAGAGCACGAAGATGAGTATTCAAGAAGAATGCATGCAGGAACTTGGCGACAGCATCGAAAGTTCCATTCAGTCACTCAAAACAGGACTGGTTAAGTTAAGAACCGGCCGGGCAAACATCTCTATTCTGGATGATGTGAAGGTTGACTACTACGGAACGCCAACGCCATTGAGCCAATGCGCTCAACTCTCAGCACCTGAGCCGCGTATGTTGACCATCAAACCATGGGAAAAAGGTTTGGTGGGAGCGATTGAAAAAGCAATCATGAATGCTCAGCTCGGCATCAATCCACAAAACGATGGTGAGATGATTCGATTGCCGATTCCACAGCTTACGGAAGAGCGACGTAAAGATTTGGTTAAGCAAGCACGTCAACGTGGCGAAGAATGTAAAATCGCGATCCGAAACCACCGCCGTGGTATCAACGACATGCTTAAAGATGCTGAAAAAGAAAAAGAGATTTCTCAAGATGATCTCAAGCGCGCACTCGACCAAGTTCAGAGCATTACCAACGATGCCGTAAGCAAAGTTGATGAAGTGCTAGCTGGTAAAGAAGCAGAGATTCTCGAAATCTAAATTAAAATATGAGTGATCCGATTCGAATAAAGGCTCAAACAGAGTCCCCACGTCATGTTGCTATCATTATGGATGGCAATGGACGTTGGGCCCAACGCCGTGGACTTGCGCGTCTTGCAGGTCATCGCCGCGGTGCAGATACCGTTCGTGATATTACAACGAAGGCTCGTGAATTGGGCCTCGAGTATCTAACACTTTATTCATTTTCAGTTCAGAACTGGCAACGCCCCTTGGAAGAAGTGTCAGGCTTGATGGGCCTGTTGGAGGAATACTGCATCGGTGAGCAGGACCTCTTGATGGAACACGATATCAAGTTGAATCTTATTGGGTCAGTTTCGAAATTGCCGGATTCCACCCGTCAGGCACTCATGAATCTATGTGAGGTTACCAAGAACAACAGTTCTATGGTTTTGACTTTGGCCATCGACTACGGCGGCCGTGAAGAATTACTTGAGGCGGCACGAGCGATTGCTCAGGATGTTGCGGACGGTAAACTTGAGCCCGAATCAATCGACGAACATACATTCGCTTCCAGCCTGAACACCGGCGGTATGCCAGATCCTGATTTGGTGATTCGTACCTCCGGTGAAATTCGTGTTTCAAACTTTCTCTTGTGGCAGCTCGCTTATGCGGAGCTTTTGTTCACTGATGTTTTGTGGCCGGATTTTACCCCGGATCAATTTGAGACCTGTTTGGAAGATTTCAGTGCAAGACAACGTCGTTTTGGTGCAACCGCTGAGCAGGTTGAGGATGCTAAGAAGGCGGAGTCGGCCTGATGTTAAGAACTCGTATTTTATCAGCCATGGTATTTGCACCCGCTCTTTTGTGGGTTGTGTATACAGGCGGCTTAGCTTTGCAGTTGGTATGTTTGGTTCTTAGCCTTTTGATGCTTTGGGAACTTTTGTCGATGAGTCCTGTGAGTGGAACCACTCCAGCGGCGCTGGCAACTTATTGTGTCACGGGTGCAACCGCTGCCGCGATACTCGGCTTTATTCCACCTGAATCCGCGGGTTTGAT
>CAZZDT010000565.1:0-3577 GCA_964652435.1 uncultured Bdellovibrionales bacterium | reverse complement strand
GTCTTGTTTCAAGGCCACACGCGTTGCGCCACCCATCATCAGAACCAAGCACGTCGCCAGAAAAACCCCCTGCCGATAACGAATGCTTAAAACCAAGACCGATAAGGCTCCGATGAGACACAATAAGAGCAACTCAAGCTTCCATCCGAGCTGAGCTTCCAGGAAAACTCCCACACCAAAAGCGCCAGCCAACCCAATCATCGGATATTGCATATTTTGCTCTCCTCGCCGTCTAAAAACCAATTCTGGCCCTTAACCTGAGAGGCACGCGTCTGGGTGACTAAATGAGCGAGAAAGAAAGTTTTCAAGAAGTGCAAAAACGTGGGGTCCAAACTTTGCGTAGCCCTCCTTCCCTGGGTACGCTGGTGGGTATGGCGTTAAGATTTCGTTCGATATGGATAACACTGCTAAGCCTTGGACTTCTTGCTTCAAGCGCCCAGGCTTTGGCTGGTGATAAACAGGGTGTGGATGTTCCCGATTATCAATCGCAACTCACATCATACGATAGCTTCATTGAGAGGCACCGCGGCACTCCAATGGCTTTTGAGGCTCAATTTTTAGCCTCTAGAACTGCACTGGAAGCAGGCCACTTTGAAAGAGCCATCGGATATCTCAAAGACTTGGACAAAGGGCTCAGTGATATTGGTGACTTTATCTTAGCTATGCGGGCAAAAGCACAGCGCGCCCTTAAGCAATGGGACAGCGCGCGAAGTACCTGGGAAACACTGAATCGTAATCATCCCAGCTCACCCCTGCGTGATGAAGCAACCTACGGCATTGCCGATTCCTACTATGCCGAGGGAAAGCTCACGAAAGCCTACAAACATTACAGCAGCGCCATCAAAAAATTCCCCAAGTCAGACCGCAAGGCAAACGCTCAACTCAACCAGGCGATGATCGCTGAAAAGCAAAAGCGCTGGAGTGACGCAGAATTTATTTACGAGAAATTCTACTACGAAAAGCCATCTCACCCTCTGACGGAATTGGCCAAGACTCGACTCGACAACCTGATGAAAAAAGGCTTCGCCAACAAGCCCTCAGTGTCTGTTCGTCTTTCGCGAGTCGATAGACTCCTAAGTCGCCGGTCCCTGGAAAAAGCACAGGTAGACCTAGATGCCCTTGAAAATGAAAAACTCACCAGCAGCCAAAGGCTAAGCTATACATCCAAGCGAGCTGTCCTTGCGTACCGGCAAGAGAATTTCTCCGAAGCCATTGCGATGTTTAAAATGCTCTCCAAGAAGCAGGGCCGCGGTCATTATTACCAAAATCAAACCTGGCTTGCCCGCTGCTACTCGACTCAAGGTCAAGTCAAAGAGGCCGTTGAAGTTTACAACCAACTGGCCAAAAAATACCGTGGCAGCTCGCAGGGCCAAAAGGCGCAATTCATGGGCGCCTGGTTGGCCTACAACGGCGGGGAACATCAACTGGCGGTCAAACTCTTTGCCGACTTCATCAAGCGATACTCCAGTACCACCTCTACCTCTGAAGCCTATTGGTACCTAGCCTGGAACGCATATCGCTTGGGCGATTTACCAGCGGCCCTACGGCTCTTCGTAAAGCTCAGGAAAAAATATCCACGCAGCAGCTTGGTTCAAAGAGCACACTATTGGGAAGGAAGAATTGCAGCGCAAATGGGCGATGCCAAGATGGCCATGCAATCTTATAAAGATGCTGTGGCCAAAAAGGCGCTCAACTACTACGGCCTCCTCGCCCGTCAACGCATGCGTGAACTTAAAAAGAATCCATTGACCATGAAAAGCGGTGAGCCCATTCAGCTGGCATCAAGTGACCCAAGTCTAACTGCAGACATTTTGGAATCACTGCAACCGGAACAAGAAGAGCTGCCAGAATTTGGCGGCATGCAGCCCATGACCACCATCGCTTTACCATGGGGTGGCAGTGTTTTTGATTGGCAAAGCAGCGCCGGCAAGCGAGCCTTGATGTTGATTAAGTTTGGTTACGCCGAATACGCAGCATCATTAGTGGATAAACTCGAACCGGTTCCGGGCTTTACAGAGACAGATATTCTCCTTGCTCGCGGAACACTCCTGCAGTCTTTAGGCGACTTCTCCAAAGCCTACCGAATGGCCGGACGTGTCTTTAAGTCCAAGCTCAAGCAAGATCTGGATAACGAGACAGAACCCTACTTTCGTATGTCTTACCCCATGGCTTTTCGTAAAGCTCTGCTCAAAGTAAGCAAAGAATATCAGATACCGCCGATGTTGGTCCTGGGCGTGATTCGACAAGAAAGTGCATTCATGACCAAAGCACGGTCATGGGCCAGCGCCCAAGGCTTAATGCAAATCATTCCTCGCACCGGCTCCAAAATTGCGGAAGCCATGAACCTAGAAGATTACAATTACGGCATCTTGCGGGTGCCCGAGGTCAACATTCGATTCGGTGCTTGGTACCTTAAAGAACTGCTGCAAAAATTCCACGGTCACCCCGCTCTCGCGGTTGCCAGCTACAACGCAGGACCTCAAGCCGTATCACGCTGGGTGAAACTGCGGGCCGGGGTTGCTACGGACGAGTTTGTTGAGGAAATCCCATACCGAGAAACGCGACACTACGTAAAAACTGTGCTGAGCAATTTTGCGATTTATACAGAAATTTATGAACGTAAATCCCTAACCGTTCCGCAAAACGTTCCGGATGGGTTTCTCGACAACATTAACTTCTAATAATCACGAGCGTAATTGTCTGTACTTTCTGGATGACGAAGGCCATCAAGAATCAGCGAAGTTACTGACATGGGCAACAAGATCGGATCCCCAACATTTTCACCGGCCAAAACTGCAGCTAAAAGTCTCTCACCTGCTCCCACGACCGCCAATGCACTGATCTCGGCTTGGAAGGGTCGCAATAAATTATTTTCATGCGCTTTGCGGGTCATCTCAATGGCTTTGTTCGATATCAATTCCGATAACTCACAGATCGGCGCGCGGGCTCCGTTACGAGCACCTCGCGACTCTTGCAAGTATAGCTTCAAAACCAGAGCGTTGTTGCCCAATAAAATCGCCAACTGACGACCCAATTCTTCATACGCCTCGATCATGGTCGAGCGGTCGCGAGACACCTCAATGGCCTCAACCGCACGGGTCAGATCATGCTCAACCTTTTGAGCCACAGGCTGCATAATGCCGCGCACAAGGTCTTCCTTATCGGAGAAGTACCGATAGAAGTTTCCTTTCGCGGTACCAGCGGCCTTGGTGATTTCATCAATGGTGGTAGCAGCTAAACCCTGCTCTAGAAAAAGAACGAGTGCAGCTTCTTGCAAGACACGAATGCGTTCCTTTCGGTTCTGATCGCGCTTTCCCCCAGGTTTACCAGGACGAGCTTTTGGTGAGTTCACCCCTGAAGCAGACGTGGGATGGCTCGAATCACTGGACATGCTGACAACCTCTAAAATTAATATGACTAGATAGTCACAAATTCACACGGGCCATCTGAGCGTAACATCCGATTGAACTTTGGCCAATCCTCGGCAATCAATTCGGTAAAGTAAGTGACCAACTACGAAAGATTGAAACCCAATTCTTTCAATTTTTCAGCCAGATTTTCAGAAGTTACAGGCTTA
>CAZZDT010000564.1:0-3579 GCA_964652435.1 uncultured Bdellovibrionales bacterium | reverse complement strand
ACATGGCTTCGTGCTCATCGGTTAAGTTTTTAGCGGGACGAATGAACGCATTGCTGCCCATTAGCAAGCGGTTGGTGGTTTCCCCGCCTGGGAGGTGTTCGGTAGGGTCAAGTTCGGCAATCTCAAAAGATGGCTTTGAATGATAGAAGACAAGGACGGCAATCAGCAGGCAACCTCCGAGCAGTGTGCCCACAAGGGTCACACGCTGATACGGATTGTATTTGGCCGTTTTGGGTTGTTGCATCTTTGGTTTGTTTGCCTAGGGAGTCTACAAAGTCAATGGCCCCGAAATCTGTAACAAAACTATACAGATAACGGGGCCGATTGTAACTCATCTCTTGGAGCTTTTGGTTCTCAACGATTCTAATTCATTCCGGTACTGGAACCGTCAGCCCGAGCGCCATGAACGCTTCTTCGAGACTTCCCTCAACCGTGCGTAGGGAAGCAATAAGAGCAGCCACCCGCGCATTCCCTTCTGGGTTGTCGGAAACGATTTCAGCTTCAAATGGAATCTTCAGCGCGTTGGCTTTGTTTAGGGCGTTTTCAATTTCGGTCCCCAGACGAGCCGCCAGAGTGGGGTTGATTCCCTCAATGACATGCTTGATGCCCTTGCCAATCACTTTGCGTGTGCCTGCGTAAGTCCCGGCGTAAACATTCTGAATGCCTTGAACGTCTTGAATCATGTCACGGTGGGTATTGTCGCTGAAGCACGAGTGCTCTTCTTCTCGATCCCCTGCGTCAAGGGCTGCTTGAAGACGCTCACCACCGGTTTCGAAACCAGCAAGGACAATCATTCCCGTCAGGATTTTCTCGATAGATGCATCACCGCCTTTGACAAAAGCAGAACCGTAATTTCCGCCATCGGCCCAGGCATCACGAAGCATGGTTAGGTGAGTAACGAGAAGGTCGCCACAAACAGAAAGGAACTGGCCGCGCCGGTCTTGATTGGCCGCAGTGCCTGTTCCGTCGGTAACGTAGTCGGTGTAAGGACGTGCACCTGGACCGGTGTCGCTGGTGTCTTGGCCCCAAAGCAAAAATTCAATGGCGTGGTAACCGGTGGCCACGTTTTTCTCACCACCTGCTTCGTTTGCCGCTTCGATGTTGGCGGCGGATATTGCGAAAGCTTTATCGTTGATGAGTCCGGCTCCAGGCTTATCAACCGTGTAATCGATGTAGTTTTCGTCCATGGGCCATGCATTGAGAAGGCCTTCGGGGCCGTTCTTTGCGTTATCAATAGGACCTTCGTAAAAGCGAAAAACTTCGGTTTGTAGATAGGGTTCGCGAGCAGCAAGCCATGCTTTTTTGGCCGCATCTAGATTCGCTTGAGAAGGGGTAGCCACCAATGTTTTCAAGGCAACATCCAGTGCTTTACCAGTGGTAAGCGTATCTTCGTAAGTGGCCAGAACGATGTCTGCGTAGTTCGCAATCGCTTCGGTTTTGGTGTTGGCTTTCTCGTTGCACCCAGAGCAAGCCATGGGGGCGGTGAGAACACTCAGGACAAGTAACTGAAAAATTCGCTTCATCACGATTAATTCCTTGAGGGCGTGCATTTGTATGGACGATCTTGAGAATCGTTCTCAAGATAGCAGGTCCAAGTAGTCTTTTAGGTTGAGATAGTCAATAAACGAAGGCGCAAATATCGAGATCGCTTTTGTACTCGGCTGTAATTAATTACAATTTTTCATCTTGATAATGAGAATGATTCGCATTATTGATTAGGGATGGATTTGAGGACGGACTTGAACGGAGCAAGCAATTGAAAATTGGGATTATATATGGCGCCAATAAGGCCCATGCCGATGAAATCGGAGAACTCATCCGCGGTGGTTTGAATTTGGAGCATGGGGCTATTCGCGACATTGCTACCATCCGTGCCGATGATGATTTGAGCTCATATGACCTTGTGATTGCCGGTCTAGCTATCCTCGTAAAAAACGAAATTAAAGATGAACTCCAGCGCGTACTTCTTGAGTGCGCCTGAGAGTCAAAGGGCACAGTACAATGAAAACAGGTATCTTTTTTGGAACATGCACCGGTAACACGGAGGAACTCGCTGAAGTTATTCAGGAGCAACTTGGCCTTGAAAGCGATGCAGTCCATGACGTTGCAGATATCACCGTTGATGATCTCTTAAATTATGACTTCCTCATCATTGGGATTCCCACATGGCACATCGGCGAGCTCCAAGATGACTGGTATGGGATTTACCAAGAGCTCGATAACATCGATATGACCGGGAAGATGATTGCAGTATTCGGTTTGGGTGATCAGTACGGTTATGGCGATACCTTCCTCGATGGCATGGGCATTCTTTACAAGAAGATGGTTGAGCGGGGAGCTACCGGCAACATCGGTTTCTGGCCAACGGAAGGTTACGAGTTTGATGCATCGGAAGCCATCATCGATGGAGAGTTCTGTGGCTTGGCGATTGATCAAGATTGCCAGTCTGAACTCACGGATGAGCGCATGGAACAATGGTGCCAAGTGCTGAAGCAGCATCTCCAGAAACAAGCAGCGTAAAGAGAGCACGATGCACAATCATAAAAACAAGAACAGTCGCGTGGTTCATGCCAGTGGATACTTCAGCATCCAAAGCTGTAAGTGCGGTAGCGTCGTTGTCGAAATGGGCAACATGTCTTACCGACTCACAGACGAAGGATTTTTTGAGTTTGCCCGCACCGTAGGTGCAGCTTTTGAAAAGATTACGGGCCAGAAAGCAGAAGTGCTTAGTGCAGATATGGCCAGCTCCGGTCCGATGGATTGGAATGAATCAAGAGGCGAGGGCGCCGAAGAAGTCCTGAACTAACCGTTTTCACTCCTTAGTTTCTAAAGTGATAAGGCCCCAACAAGCGTGAGCTCGTTGGGGCCTTATTCATTTGAGAGCCCTCTTCCGAAAGGTTCCTATGGGTCGCCTTGGACCGATAGGGAATAACTTGAACAGATGTTCGCCGAGTAAGTGACAACGTTGATGTAGATCCACTTATCATCGTCACTCCACGAATCGTCCCAGGTGTGATCCGCTGAGTCAGCGATTGATGTGCCATTGAGTGAGGAAGCACTCGGGCCTGAACAACTGCCTTCGTAAATGTACAAGTCATAGTCGGTGCCAGTTGGCGGGGTCATGGTGACTCGGACGCGGAAGTCTTCATCCCAGAGGGCGAAGCTGTTTTCCGTGACCCGCACTCTAAACCATTGCTCACCGGTGGCACTGATGGTGATGGTGCTGCCACTGGTGTCTCCGTTCACCGAACCCAGGTTGGTCACGTTGGTGTTGCAGCCTGGATCTGTATCGAGATCAAACTCACAACCATCGCCGGTCACATTGTTTGCGTTGCACCATTTGTTACTGCAGCTGGTCAATTCACAAACCCCAGAAGCACAGCTTTCGTTGGCATTGCTTAGCGAGCAGCCTACTCCACAGGCTCCGCAGTTGCTTAGGGAGTTCAGTGGAGTCTCACAGCCGTTGTTCACGTTTCCGTCACAGTTGTCGTAGCCTGACGCGCAACTTGGAGCGCAGGTTCCGCTGGAGCAAACCATGGAGCCGTGGTCGTTGGTACAAGTTGTACCGCAGGTACCGCA
>CAZZDT010000563.1:0-3580 GCA_964652435.1 uncultured Bdellovibrionales bacterium | reverse complement strand
CCGGAATCGGGACCATTGATACGCCGCACCACTCGCCGCCGATTCACGTCCCAAATTCGCGCAAAAGGTTCTCGTCCAGCGGAAAGAATCCACCGTCCGTCAGGGCTGAACTCAACCGCGGTAACTGGTTCTACGTGACCCGCGAGCCATCCTACTTTTTTCCCGTTGTTCTTATTGCGAAGAACCAACGCGGTATCATCACAAACAGCCACAATATAAGATTTCGGCGAGGCGGCCACACAATTCACGGGTACTTCATGCCCAACGCGAACCCCCTCTTGGAGCGCCGTGGGTGCCCAAACTTGGATCCGGTTATCAAAAGTCGCCGTAGCAAACATCTTCCCTTGTCCCGAGACAGCAACCGCTACACCCGTCTCGCGAACAAATTTAAGCTTGGTTTCTAAACCCTTGCGAACATCCCAGTACCGAATGGTGTTATCACCACCCACTGAAATCAGCGTGCTTGCACGGTTGGCAAAGACAATGGATTGAACTTCCGACAAATGCCCCTTCAAGTCCTTGATAAACTCCCCACGCTTTATATTCCAAAAAGCGATGGTAGAATCCCAAGAAGCAGTTACCAGTTCTTTGCCGTTGGGATGAAAGAGAATGCTGGAAATCGACCCCTCGTGCCCTTTAAACGATTTTACCAACTTCCCGGTTCCGGCACGGTAGAGCCGAACCACTTTCTCAGTTCCCCCGGTAGCCAAGAGCCGACCATTTCTATTGAAACGCAACGCCATCACCCCTGCCCGATGGCCTTTAAATTTTCGAATCAGCCGACCATTGCGGACACGCCACAAGCGCACATCACCATCCGCGGCTGCGGCGGCTAAGAATTTTCCATCCGGTGAAAATGCAAGTGCAGAAACCCATTCCACGTAATCGCCGAACTCACGGAGCTTGGTTCCAGTTTCACCATCGTAAAGCCGGATTTTCCCGTCGTATGCACCGGTGGCAACGGTTCTGTTATCGGGGGCTACAGCGACGGTTCGGGTTCCACCAAACTGCCCCGAAAACACCTGCAGGCTGTCGGAAGTTCTGGAGTTCCAAATTCGGACGGTCTCGTCCGTACTGCCCGACACCAACCAATTCCCATTGGGTGAAAATGTCAGTGCACGCACCGTTCCGTCATGGCCTCGAATTTTATGAAGAGGTTTGCCCGTAGGAGCCGCCCAAGCACTCACACCAAAAAGTAAAACAGTCAGCCCCACAAGCGAACGGCGGGCTATTTTGATGATTCTTCGGCTCGTCACCACATCCCCATTCTCAAATCCTAGCAGTGTCCGCCGGGTGCACCTCTGCTTTTCTGCCTGGAATGAGCATCGACGAAAGTGTAGCGATCTTAAGTATGTTGGTCTCTTACACCCTCATACAAAGAGTGATTCTTGGTCGTCGCAAGTGCCAAAGATCACTTGCTAACGCGCATTGCCGCATAGCGCTTGGTCCCGCCTACCCTTGCATGCGACAACAGTGGTGGATGAGACATTTACACCTCAGCTTAGCCGTTATCGGCGTTTGCGCGTGGGCAACCCAGGCTTGTCACGGGTCAGCACCCACCCCCTCGAAGGAGTCAGCACCCGAGGTTGCCGCAACCCGAATCATCCCCGCTCACCACGCCCCGCGAGAAGGCGCGGCCTGGGCTGTACCCCAATGTGCAGAGAGCCCGTATCGACTCTGCACCCAAAGCGATTTTCGAGAGGCAGATTTTCGAGATAACGAGCTATCGGGACATGTGGTTTTCTTCAACGCCAACCTTGAAGATGCCAAACTCGATGGCGCCAACCTAAGCAACAGTGCACTTCATTTTGCGTTCTTGACGCGCGGGTCCCTAAAAAACACCGACCTATCTGGATCGGACTTAGTAGGCGCAACTCTCCGGGAAAGCCTTCTAGAACGCGCCCAGCTTCGCAACATCAACTGCCTTGGCTGCGATTTTCGGTTTGCGAATCTCCAGGACAGTGACCTCAATGGTGCCCAGCTCAAGGGTGCAAATTTCAGCTACGCTGACCTGCGGGGTGCGAATCTCCAAAACACCGATTTAAGCCAAACTCACTGGCACCACACGGTTTGCCCTGATGGCACCCTCAGTTTCGATACCTGTGGCGGACATCTCACTCCCCAGCAGGCAAGCTGTGTCCCCTCGCCCCACGCCAATTGTGCCGATCAAGATCTGAGTCGGCTCGACTGGAGACGCACGAATCTCACCAAGGCCAACCTTGAAGCCGCGGACCTTAGGGCAACCCTGCTCAATGGTGCGGATTTAACCCAAACCAATTTAGCCTACGCCAATCTTCGGGAAACAAACTTTAAAGATGCGGATCTTCTGGGTGCCAACCTGGCCCGGGCGGATCTCGCCAAAAGTTACTGGGAAAACACAAGGTGCCCCGATGGAACCATCAGCTCTGAAAACGGGCACACTTGCGGCGGACACATCGAGCTTACTCAGCCCGATTGCCATATTCGTCCGGGGGCAGACTGCCGCAATGCGGATTTAGCTGGGTTGGATTTAAGCTACGCCAATCTAGCGGGGGCAGATTTAAGGGGTGCCAATCTTGTGGGCAGCCGGCTTGAGGGAGCCAACCTCCAAGGGGCAGCGTTGCAAAATGCTCAACTCGAAGGTGCCGATCTAAGCCACTCACGCCTAAGAAATGCTATCACAGAAAGCGCAAACTTAACTGATATCATTACAAAAAGCACCGAATGCAATTCTTCGTTACTGCGTTTCAAAGCGCTTGATTGTATCCGCTGAATTAAAGATATTTTTTTGAAGAGACCTTGATTTTGACCGCCGTAGCTGGTTCCGCTACCTTTTAGATAGAACAATTAATCTCTTTCGCGGATGCACAACTTTGGCTGACTCTCATGACACCACCGACGCCAAAACCCGGCGGCCCAAAAAGGTAAAACCTCGCGTTTTATGCGTGGATGATGAGCCCTACGTACTCGAGGGGCTCCAAGTTAACCTACGGCGGCATTTTGATGTGACCACCGCCAGCAGTGGGCGTGAAGCGCTTAGAATCATTCATAAAAATGACCCCTTCTGCGTTATTCTCTCCGATATGAGAATGCCTGAGATGGACGGCGCCACCTTCCTGAGTTTGGCCAAGGACGCCTCGCCCGATAGCAGCCGCGTTCTACTAACCGGTCACGCTGACCTCAGCGCCGCAGTGAAAGCAGTCAATGAAGGCGGAATCTTCGCCTACCTCTCAAAACCCTGCCCTGCCGGCGAGCTCCTTAGCGCCTTCGAAGGCGCCCACGAACATCACCAAATTGTCGTGGCCGAACGAGAAATTCTCGAAGAAACACTCTGGGGAAGCGTCAACGTGATGGCGCAGGTACTTGGCTTGGTCAATGAAGAAGCTTTTGGGCGCACCGAACAGCTGAGAACCATCGTCATTGGTCTAGCCGAAGCCCTTTATCTACCGAATATCTACGAATTCGAAATTGCGGCCATGGTGTCCCAAATTGGCTGCGTCATGTTACCCGGTGATCTGCTTCACCGCATAGACACTCGCCAATCCCTGAGTCCCGAAGAACGCAAGATGTTTCTTCAGCACCCTAAAACAGCGCAAAAGCT